>CAZPUI010000060.1:0-14106 GCA_964589695.1 uncultured Solibacteraceae bacterium
TGCACCGTTTCATTCTCCCCGGGTCGCCCACGGGCGGTGGTAGGACTGATATGAAAGCATTCCGTAAGTATTGGAATCATTGAAAGATCTCGAAGGAGTGCTGTCATGCCACGTGGTGCCCCAGCGGGGCATGGGGTCCCACCCATGAAAATAGTTGTTTGAGGCTTGGGCCGGAGGTTCGTGCCGAAAAATGGTCAAGCCGTAAAATGGCTTTTCTTTTTCTTTTTTTCCGATTTTTTTTTCTTGACCGATTTGTATTCGACTTCCATATTACTTGGAGTGAACCGTTTGTGTTTCTTGGGAGGACGAATGTCTGTTGGAAAAATAATACAAAAAATCATAGCAACCACACTTCTTGTTACCGGGGTAGTTGGGGCGGCTGATGATCTTCGTTTCTGTCGTCACGGATGCAAAAGGATTGGTGTGCTTGTTGACTTCACTGTGTCGTGGCCGGCGGAATCTGGGTCAGCTTATGTATACTCGGGAATGTATATCCTGAAGAGTGAAACAACAGGTTTTCCATTCGTTTACGAAAAAACCTATGAAGTGAACTGCGATGCTGGTGACGAGGGCCATGTTTGTGGTGGGCACGGGATGTTTGAGTCTGACTACTGGTACCGCTTTATTTGGACTCGGCCTGCATGAAGATGCAACATATAAGGGTTTTGTTTCTTGTTTTTGTGGGATTATCTTGGTTGCAAGCCCAAAAGGGCGATCTTATTGCAGTCAATTTCGATCCGCCCATCCATACAATCAGTTGGGTTAGACATCCTCTATCCAACATGGACGGTCGTGGATTTATTAGCGCATTAGCGAATGGGAAGTTCTACCGCGTTCCAATCAGCGAAGTTCGGAAGTTGGAAGACGAGGGCAGCCTGTATCCAAAATCCGGTGCATGGGAAATGGTAAAGGAAGGGATGGCGCCCAATTCGACCCTCAAGCCCATTGGGCAGTATTTGTATTGGTCGAGCGGGAACAAGATATACAGGCGGCTCCATGGGCGGGGACGCATTGAGGCATACTTTGAGGCACCGATCAAGTTTGTCGATTTTATGGTTACAGAAAATGATGAAATCATATTGATTCAGCCGTGGACCGAATCTAATCAACCTGAGGAAGGACAGCCTGCCATTATCCCGCCAGAGTGGAGGCGCACACTAAGTGCGCATGATGTTACGCGGCCCTGGGTGAAAGTTTTTGGACTCTCCGGTAAATCGAAAAAAGTATTCGATATGCCGGAAGGGATTAGTGCACCACTTAAGTCTGGATTGATGTTCCCTGCCAGCGTCTATACGTTCATGGCTGATGACATTTGTTTCATTCATAGTCATGCGACTGGTCGGTTGTTTACCCTCGATACAGGTCGCTGGAAGCTCAGGGAGGTTGACACGCCATGGCCAAAACTGGATGAACGTATAACGGCCAAAATTTTAGCATCGAAGTCACACTTTCGAAAACTCGGCCCCATACCTGGAGGGTCGGCCTATTCGGCACTGCTGGAAGGTGCGGATTTTGTCGGGAGTAATATACGCTTTTTCCCAATGGGAACGAATAGTGTTGGCATTGTGTATAGAATGGCAATGCTTTCGGCGGATACACCTGTAACCGCAACCATGAACGGTAAGCCAATACAAGCGCCGAGTACGCTAAGAGTTCATGACGACCTGACGCGACATGACGCCTACGAGCAGGCGGGCATTTACTACGCTGAGATACTCCTGGCAAATGAACGAATGGCAGTGCTTCCGCTTCAGAAGGATCCACCCTCACAGGCTGCGTTCAAAGCCTATTACGCCATTGAAGACATGCCAGTATTCGTTGACGGAAGCGCATCTCGGAAGTTTGCGTGGGTCAACAAGTCGGCATGGCTGGATTCCCGCCTGAAAAAGCCCTCCGTTCCACCGGCCTCCGCTCCGAAAGGAAAACCGAAGGTCAACTAAGCCCGGTCCCTCTTCGGTCGCCCGCCTTGTATGGCTTGGTCGGCGCCGTGTGCAATTAGTCAGTTCATTTTGTCTAGGTCCCTGAGCCCACAACTGGTCTAGGGTCGAACCCAGCGGTTGCGCATGTTTGCCCTGGGCACGGTGGGCCCCTTTGGCGGTTGGCATGGATCGGGAAGGTGTGGCCGTGTAGCGTCTACCCCCCCAGTTACTCCAGATGGTGTTCGGCAGCGACGTGCTGGAGTGCCCCAAGTGCTCCTGCCGGATGCAGCGGATCGCCGCATCATGCCCCCCGACGTGATCCAGGCCATCCTGGCCTGCGTGGGAGGGAAAGTTCCGCCATAAGAAGATACCGGGCAAGGTGGCCTGGTGAATATCCACTCTCCAGGCGCTGACGCCCCCAACTCCGAATTGCGGAGCAAGCGGATCTGTGGCCAGAGGGGGCCGGAACACCCCGAGTGGGGCTCGTTATCTCACGAATCCGGGCCGTTGCCAGGGTTCGGGGCACCCCAACGGTCACCTTGCCCTCAACGCACCAATGGAGTGATACGGAATTCCGGGTGACTTGCACGGAAGCCGTCAGAATGAGACGTTTGAATACCTATGTACAGGCAGGAACCCACGCCGAACCCATGGCCGCTCACACAGCAGGGCTTCCGCGCTTCAAGCCCTGGGAAAGGGGCCTTGGGAGGCATGAATCAAACTACAATTTGGAGCACCATGCTGGCGGATTCCGTCGGTGGAGGAAAGGCCATGTTCAACCGGTACTGCATGCTGGTGCTCCTTGGCTCCAGTGTCCTGGCCCAGGCCACGGGGCGGGAGGCACGGGGGGTGCGGGTCCTGAAGGATGGATGGAGGATTCAGGCTTCCGCACGGGCGCAGGAGGGGGGTGACACCCTATCCAGGCCCGGGCATGGCACGGCGGGGTGGATTGCCTGCACCGTGCCTTCCACGGTGATGGGCGCCCTGGTCCAGGGGGGTCAGTACCCCGACGTCTTCCTGGGGCGCAACCTGGAACGCATCGACCGGGAGCCCTTCCTGGGGAGCTGGTGGTACCGCACGGAATTCATTCTGCCTTCCGGAACGTCAGGGCCCACGCGTCTTCAGCTGGACGGGATCAACTACCGCGCCAACCTGTGGCTGAATGGACAGAAGGTGGCGGATGCCGAGACCCTGAAGGGGGCCTTCCGGCGCTTCGAGGTGGAGGTCACAGCCTTCCTTCGTCCGGGTGCGAATGCCCTGGCCATCGAAGTCTTCCCGCCCCGTCCCGGCGACTTCACCCTGGGGTTTGTGGACTGGAATCCCTTGCCACCCGACCGGAACATGGGGCTCTTCCGGGAGGTCCGGCTTCGCACCACGGGCTCGGTGTCCGTGGAAGACCTGGCCGTGGACTCCAAGGTGGACCTGGTGACGCTGGGGTCGGCGGACCTGACCGTGGCCCTGGACCTGGTCAACCGTGGGACCACGGCGGCCAGGGGAACCCTCCGGGGAGCCCTGGGGTCCACCCGCTTCCGGGTTCCCTTTGCCCTTGCGCCCGGGGAGCGCCGCGCCCTGAAGCTCACCCCCAGGGAGGTGAAGGGACTCCACCTGGTGAAGCCGCGGCTCTGGTGGCCCCTCCACCATGGCGAGCCCCATCTCTACACCCTCAAGGTGGAGGCTTGGGTGGGCGCGTCCCCCAGCGATGGGCGATCCCTGGACTTCGGGGTGCGGGAGGTGGGGGACTACGTGAACGCCCAGGGCCACCGGGGCTACACCGTCAACGGTCGGAAGATCCTCATCCGCGGGGGGGGCTGGGTGGACGACCTCTTCCTGCGGGAGGACCCCCGGAACCTGCGGGCCCAGCTGGAGTACGTCCGCCACATGAACCTGAACACCCTCCGCCTCGAGGGCTTCTGGGGCGCCAGTGATGCGCTCTACGAGCTGGCGGACCGCATGGGCATCCTGATCATGGCGGGCTGGAGCTGCCAGTGGGAGTGGCCCGAATACCTTGGAAAGGCCCTGGTGGAGCACGACAAGCTGGGGGGGCCCAAGGATCCCGCCGATGTGGACTTGGTCTGTGCCTATCTGCGGGACCACGTGCGCTGGCTGCGGCACCATCCGAGCCTGCTCGTCTGGGTGCTGGGGAGCGACAAACTCCCCTGGCCCGAGGTGGAGCGCCGCTACCGCGCGGATCTGCAAGTCCTGGACCCCCACCGTCCTGTGCTCGCCACCTGCAAGGGCCTCACCAGCGAGGTCAGCGGCCCTTCCGGGGTGAAGATGGCCGGGCCCTACCAGTACGTCACCCCCAACTACTGGTTCCTGGACACCCAGCATGGCGGGGCCTTCGGTTTCAACACGGAGACGGGTCCCGGGCCCCAGGTGCCACCCCTGAACAGCCTGGAAGCGATGCTGCCCCCCGAGTCCCGCTGGCCCATCAACGAGGTTTGGAACTACCACTGCGGGCGCTTCTCCTTCGGCAACCTGGAGGTCTACCTCAAGGCCTTCAAGGCCCGCTACGGCGCCTCCACCTCCTTGGAGGAATTCGCCTTCAAGGCCCAGGCCGCCAACCTGGAGGCCATGCGGGCCATGTTCGAAGCCTTCGGGGCCCACAAGCCCGCCACCACCGGGGTGGTGGCCTGGATGCTCAATGCCGCCTGGCCCAAGCTCTACTGGCAGCTCTATGGCCATGACCTCATGCCCAATGGCGCCTTCTATGGGGCGCGGAAGGGTTCCATGCCCCTCCACGCCCTCTACCATCCCGGGGACCACACGGTGCGCCTGGTGAACGACACGCCCCAGGCGCTGGATGGGGCCCGTCTCCGGGTGCGGATCTTCGATCCCAACTCCCGGGAGGTCTTCGCGAAGGTGCTCACGGTGAACTGTGCGGCCAACGAGGCCGCCAAGGTCCTGGACCTGCCCCCCCTGGACACCGCCGAACCCCTGCACTTCCTGAGCCTCGCCCTGGTGGATGCCAAGGAACAGGCCCTCTCGGACAACGTGTATTGGCTGTCCAGCCAGCCCGATGTGCTGGATTTGGCCAAGACTGAATGGCACGTGACCCCCAATGCCCAGTACGCGGATTTCAGGGTCCTGGGCACCCTGCCCCTGGCCCGGGTGGGGATGAAGACCACCTTCCGACCTGGGAAGAGGTGGGAGGCGGTGGTGACCCTTACCAATGCAGGCCCGCACCTGGCTTTCTTCAACGAATTGACCCTGGTGGATGGCCGTGGGAAGCCCGTGCTGCCGGTGCTCTGGGAGGACAACTACCTCACCCTGCTGCCCGGGGAGGTGCGCACGGTGAAGGCCCGCTTCGCGCAGGAGGACCTCCCTGCCGGGAAGCCCCAGGTGCGTTTGAAGGGGTGGAACCTGGCCCCAGAGTGAGAGATTCAAGAAAAAATTGCCCAGTCCGAGATGTGCCTCGTGACATGATGGAGGGTCGATCCCACTGAATTCAGCTCACCCCCCATGCATCCGCATCGGCCTTGGGCCTGTGCGGTCATGTGGCGGGAGGGTTGGGTTCACCTGTCAATTCATACCCTTCACGGAGGCCGCATGTTGATGCGCCGTGTGTTAACGCTCCTCTTTGCCCTGAGCTGCCTTTCGCTGCCCCCCCTCCGGGCCCAGGAACCGGCCTGCGCCACCGTGGCCAGGCTCTTTCCCACCCGCTTTGTGGAGGTGGAAGGCCTGCGCCTGGCCTACCGCGAGAGCCTGGGGCGCGGTCCCGCCATCGTGTTCATCCATGGCAATTCCGATTCCAAGGAGGTCTTCCAGAAGGTCCTCCTCAGCCCCCTGGGCCTGATGTTCCGCATGGTCTTCCTGGACCTGCCGGGTCACGGCGAATCCAGTGCGGCCGTGGATCCGATGCAGACGTACACCATCGCAGGGCTGGAGAAGGTGCTCACGGGCGTGGTGGAGAGGCTGCACCTCGAGAAGGCCCTCTTCGTGGGGAACAGCCTGGGGGGCCACCTTCTGGTGGAAATCAGCCCAGCCCTGCCCCAGGCCAAGGGGTTCCTGATCTTCGGGACCCCGCCCCTGGACCTGCCCCCGGCCCCGGATGCCTTTCTTCCCAATCCGGCGCTCTTCCTGGGGTTCACGCCCCAGCTCACCGAGGCGCAGGCCCAGGTCCTCTCGGCGGCCAAGCTGAGTCCGCTGGCCACGGAGGTTCCCGCCTTCCTGGTGGAGGATGTCCTGCGCACGGACGGCTGGTTCCGGGGCCTCATCGGGCAGGCCATGGGCACCGGGCAGTACCGCAACGAAGTGGCCATCCTGCAGAACCTCAAGGTGCCCATCGCCATCTTCCATGGGGAGAAGGACCAGCTGGTGAACGGGGCCTACCTCCAGCGTCTGGAGATCCCCACCCTCTGGCGGCGGGCCGTCCAGACGATCCCCCAGGCGGGACACCTGCCCCAGTGGGAACGCCCCGCCCATTTCAACCTGCTGCTGGCCCAGTTCGCCTTCGAGGTCTTCTTCCGGCGCTGATGGGACAGGCTCACCAGGCCAATGGCGCGGGCCCGCCCCCCCTTGGCCGATGGTCGGGGCCCCTTGGCCGATTCCTGTGACGGCTGGCCCCCGGAATACGCTCCGGGGGCCTAGCATTGCGTATTCCACGCACCACCAAGGAGGCACCCATGACCCTGGCCGATGAACTCCAAAAACTTCAAAGCCTCCATGATCAAGGCGCCCTGACCAGTGAGGAATTGCAG
The DNA here is from genome assembly GCA_964589695.1 of uncultured Solibacteraceae bacterium. Lineage (GTDB taxonomy): Bacteria > Acidobacteriota > Holophagae > Holophagales > Holophagaceae > CAZPUI01. The sequence goes on from CAZPUI010000060.1 coordinate 6,620, forward strand.
GTGGCCAAGGCCAAGGTCCTGGCGGGCCAGCCCCAGGGGGATGGCTGGAATGATGGGTGGGGCGAGGGCCACGGCAGTGCCCAGCCCCGGGTGGTGGGGGGGCGAACGCATGATGTGCGCCAGTGGGCCCTCTTCCTGCACCTCTCGCAGTTCGCGGGCTTCGTGATTCCCCTGGGGGGCATGATCCTTCCCATCGTCCTCTGGCAGATGAAGAAGGAGGAATGGCCCGAAATCGATCTCCACGGACGGGCCATCATGAACTGGATCCTCAGCGAGATCCTTTACCTCCTCATCTGCCTTCCCTTGTGCATCGTGCTCATCGGATTCCCGCTGATGGGGTTGGTGCTGCTCGCCGGTCTGATCTTCCCCATCGTGGGGGCCCTCAAGGCCAACGAGGGGATCCTCTGGAAGTACCCGGCGAGCATCCCCTTCTTCTGATCCTGAGGTCCGGCCGAAGGCGGGTCAGCCCCTCGGTCACCCCAGAAAGGCCTTGGCCGTGGCCAGGAAACGCTGCCGGGCCAGGGCGTGGTCCACGATGGGCGTGGCCACGCCCTCCGGCACCCACCGGCGCACGTAAAAGTCCTGGGGGTCGAAACGCTGGGCCTGGGCCTCGGGATTGAAGATGCGGAACCAGGGTTGGGCATCCACGCCGCAGCCCGCGCTCCACTGCCAGCCCAGGCTGTTGGCGGCCTCGCAGCCATCCACCAGGTGCTGCCGGTAGTGGGCTTCCCCCAGGCGCCAGTCCACCAGCAGGTGCTTGGTGAGGAAGCTGGCCGCCACCATGCGGGCCCGGTTGTGCACGAAGCCCGTGGCAAGCAGTTCCCGGGCCGCCGCGTCCACCACCGGGAAGCCCGTGCGACCCTCCTTCCAGGCCTGGAGGGCCTCCCCGTCCGTGCGGTAGGGGAAGTCCTTCCAGGCGGGGCGGAAGGGCTGCTGGAGCAGCTCGGGGCGCTCCACCAGGGTGTGGTGGGCGAACTCCCGCCACAGCAGCTCGTTGAGGTAGGTGCGCACATCTCCGTCGAACCCCTCGCCCAGGCGATCCTGGACGGCATGCCACAGGGTGCGGATGGAGAGGGTCCCCGCCCGCAGGTCCGCGGATAGCCGACTGATGCCCTCCCGGCCCAGCTGGTTCCGACCCTCGGCGTAGCCCTCCAGCCGGGTGGCGAGGAAGGCTTCCAGGCGGACGGCGCTCCCGGGTCCGGCGGGCTCCCAGACGCGGGGGGCGAGGCCCGGGGGCAGGGGGGGCAGCCGCCCGGCGGCGGCCTGGGGAAGGGGCACGTGGCAGCGCTGGTGGAAGGCCCGGGCAAAGGGGGTGAAGACCGAGAAGGGGCCCCCTGAACCCGTGCGCAGGCTGCCGGGGGGGACCAGGGTGTCGCCCTCGTGGAGGGTGAGGGTGCAGCCCAGGGCGGCCAGTCGCGTGGCCAACCGCGCGTCCCGCTCCCGCCACCGGGGCTCCACCCGGCGCAGGGCCTCCACCCGGGCCACCTTCCACCGTGCCACCCAGCGGAGCAGGACTTCTTCGGGATCGCCCTGGTCCTGGCAGAGGCCCGAACCCCGGGCGCGCAGGGCGGCATCCAGGGCGCGGAGGGCCTCCTCCTGGAAGGCCGCCCGGAAGGTCGGCGGGGAGGTCCGGGGCGCCTCCACCCAGAGGGGGATCAGTTCCTGGCCGCCCAGGGCCGCCTGGAGGGTCGGCTGGTCCTCCACCCGGAGGTCCCGGCCGCGGAACCAGGCCAGGGTTCGAAAGGGTGCGGGATCGGGAGGGAAAGAGGTACCCATGGGGCCCAGCATGGCACGGGTTCGATTCGTCGAACTTCCATAACCCCCTCCGCGCGTGGCTTGGCGCCTTCGGCGGCTTCGTGCGCCGTTCGGCCCCAGGGGGCAGGCCTTGAGCGAGACTTGGCAAGCCCCATGAACCTGAGTTCTTTGGATGGGGTGATGCGGCGGCAACCCTTCCCGGGAGCCACTGCGTGCCCAATGCCCTCACGCCCCGCCGGGTCCAGGGCTTCCCATGCCTGAGGGGTCGGGTGGGTGCCAACCCAAGGGTGAACCTTCACGAGGAATCGAGATGGATCTGAATCCTGAACTTCGAAAATGCATCCTGGGCCTTGGTTTGGCGGGTCTTGTGGGTACGGGGTGGCTGCAGGCCGAACGCCCCAGATTCTCCGTGGGCGTGGCGGGGGTCATGGGTGGGCAGGGTGGACGCTTGATGGGCCAACACCGGGGCGAGGCTCTGGATTCAGAGCTGAATGAGGTGGGTGCAAGTTCGGGGTTCGCTGGCCGGGGCTACAGCTTGCTGGGGGAAGCAAGCTGGGGGCGTTTCGGGGTGCGCGGGGAGCTCCAGCGGCTGAGCCACGAAACAACGCTGAACGCGCCGGGGACGCCCGTCCTCCAGGATCTCCAGTTCATTCCCAACCATCCGCGCCACTGCCAGACCCGGGTCCTGTCGGGGCACCTCATGTTCACCTATGCCCTCTCCAAGGCATCCAGGACCAGGCTGGATGCGGAACTGGGGATCATGGGGTGGGAGTTGGACCTGCGGGTCGATGGCAAGGCCATGTACCTCCGCCCTGAACTCTGGATGCCCTGGGCGACGGCGGTTCGAGCGGAAGTGGCCCCCAGGGTCGTGGCACCCATGGTGGGACTCCGTTGGACCACCTCCGATGGTGCGGATCGGTGGCACCTGAAGGCCACGGTGGGGGTGGGCGCCTGGGCGGGGGTGCGGGGCTTCCAGGTGGCGGCGGAAGCCCGGTACTACCTGTTCCCCTGGGGTGGCCTGCGGGCCTTCGGGGACTACCGCCAAGTCAATAGGCATGCCAATGCCTTCGACGCGAAGGGGCTGGAAGCCGCGTTCCACCAAGCGTCCCTGGGTCTTGGCCTGGTGGCCCGGTTCTGAAAAGGAGCATCCCGTGCACACACCACCTGCTCGTCCCCGCCTTTGGGTCTTCGCCCTGGGAGCCACCATGCTCATGGTCGGCTGGCTCTTTTACGGAAGCGTTCGGGGCCTGGGAGGCCTCTTCGAGCCCGCCGCCTGGATCCTGGGGCGCTATCCCTTGCGCCCTGAAGGGCTTTCGGGCTCCCTGCCTTCATTCCTCCACGCCTTTGCCTTGGTCCTGCTCACCGCCGGGGCCTTCGGCTGGAATCGGAGTCGCGCTTGGCGCATGGGGGCGGGCTGGTTCCTGGCCAACCTGCTCTGGGATCTGCGGGGCCCACGCCTGGACCTGCCCGACCTGGGGGCGGCCCTGGTGGGGGCGCTGACCGCGACGGGTCTGCTGGTGAGGCTCAAGGAAGGCCTGGAGAAGGTCCGCCCCCTGCAGGTCCTTCGGGTTCCCGTGCTGGTGCTTGGGGTCGCCTGCATGATCGCCTCGGAGCCAGGCCACTCCAGTCCAGCCCCGGACCTCGTGACCCACGATCCGATCCTGCTCACCTACGAGGAAATGCGGGCGGCCTTCAGCGTCATGCCCGCCCGGGACATCATCCACAACGGCAAGATCATGACCGCGGGGCACCTGCTCTTCGTCAACGAGCGATTCCGGGGCATCCATGTCATCGACAATACGGTTCCCACCTCGCCCAAGCGGCTCTGGTTCATCGCCATTCCCGGCAATGCGGACATGTCCTACAAAGAAGGTGTCCTCTACGCCGACAGCACCGTGGACCTGGTGGCCGTCGATGTCTCTGGCCCACCTCGCCTAGTGAAGCGGCTGGAGGATGTCTTCGCCTGGGATCCCTACCAGTGCGTGAGCGACCCCTCCGTGCGCTTCCCGAAGGACATCCAGGGGTATGAAGGCACGTACGTCGTCGTCGGCGCCAAGCCCAGGAGGTGAACCATGACACCGCGAAGAAGCTTCCTCACCCTGGCTTGCTTACCCTTGCTCTGCCTGGTGCTCACCTCCTGCGGGGGCGGGGGGAGCAGCGCCAGCCCTCCCAGTCCCTCGGGCAGTTCCGGGACGGGAAGGACCGGCAGCCTTTCCAGGTTCACCCTTCTGGGTGATCGGCTCTACACCCTCAACCGGGAATACCTCACCGCGTTTGATATCCGCGACCCTGCCCAACCCGTGAAAAGCGGGGGGGCCTTTGTGGGCGACAAGCGGGATCTGGAAACCATCACCGCCCACGACAACCTGCTGCTCATCGGCGCCTCCACGGGCATGTACATCTACGACACCGTGAACCCCGACCGGCCACGGGAATGTTCGCGGCTCCTTCACGCCCAGGCCAGGGACCCCGTGGTGGCGCGCGGCAATTTTGCCTTCCTGACCCTGTCCGGAGCCAGGAACCAGCTGGATGTCATCGATATCTCCAACAAGGCTGCCCCCCGACTGCTGATGTCCTATCCGATGAATGGACCCAGGGGGCTGGGCCTGGATGGCGACCTGCTGTTCGTCTGCGACGGATCGGCGGGACTGAGGGTCTTCGATGCCAGCGATCCCCTGCACCTTCTCGAAGTGGCCAGGACGCGGGAACTCATGCCCGTGGACCTCATCGCCGCCGACAACCTGCTGGTGGCCACCACCGAGAATGGCGTCGTGCAGTATTCCTACACCTCGTTCCCCATGAAGTTCCTCAGCAGGATGGCCTTCCGGAAGTGAACCTCCGGCATGAAAGCACTCCGTGAGTTCCTGGAATCCTCGAGAGGCCTTGCAGGAGTGCTTTCATGCAAGGTGGGTGCGCCGCAGGGGTTACCAGGCGTCCCCTGAGCGCGCTCAAGGTGCCTAGGCCTGCAGGTTCAGGGTGCTTCCCACCATGCCCGCCAGGGCGGTGATGGTACCGCTGGCCCCATACTGGGCCAAGGTCGGATCTCCGGGCGTGGGGGTGTTGGGAACCGGCTTGTTCGTGTGGGTCAGGAGCCAGGCCAGTTCCTCTGCGGGGGAGACCACGCCGTCCTGGTTGGTATCCCGGGGGTCGAAGCTGGTGACTTTCGCGGCGGCGGCCAGGGTCGCCATGGGGTTTGCCGCCCCTCCTTGGATCGCTCCGATGGCCATGGCTGCCTCCTGGGGCACCCCACCAAGGATAGGCTTTCGGGCGGGATTGCCTTGGGGCGGTTGTTGGATGTCCAGGCTCGAAAACAACAGCTTGCCGAAGCCCTAACTTTTACCGATATTTTGGGCTCTGCCTTCTTTCATTACGGCCCTTCTTCCCTGCGGACGGAGGTTCTCATGATCGACCGATACCTGACTGCCTCCGAGTTGCGGAGCATGTTCGGTGCGTTGCTTTTGGCCACAGGCTTCCTCGCACTTGTGTGGGGAGCGTTTTTCCTGGCCGTTTAAAAGACCCCCTCGAACGTTGAGGGTGCGTCTGCCGAGGCTGCCTGGAATGCCTCCAGGTTGGGTTGGGGCTGGCCAGGATCTTCCCAAGCCGTAGCCGTTCAGGTGGCAGTGGTCGATCACGCGTCCTTTCGAACGGGGCCACGGGGCGGGATGTGCGCGAATGCGACCTTCCAGACCAGGCCCCAATGCCTCCTACTCGGGCACCTTCAGCGCCAACACCCACGTGCGCCATTCCTTCTGCCAGGCGGCCATGTCCGGGTTGCCCAGGAGCTTCACCAGCGTGTGGTAGCCCGTGGGGTCGGTCTTGGCATCCCGGGTGAAGCGCTGGTAGAAGGTCTGGAGGAGGCCCTTTTCCTGCAGGTAGTAGCAGAGGTAGCGGGCCTGGGCGTAGTGGGTGTCGTGGGGATCCTCCTCGTAGAAGGGTGTGTCCGCCAGGGCCATGAAGGTTCGGAAGTCCTGCACGTGGCCTGCGCGCAGGCCCTCCTGGAGGATGGGCAGGCGCCAGTTGAGCTTGCCGATGATCTGTCCGTTGGACTCCCCACAGTGCTCGTACAGGGAGCCCATGCCCTCGTTGAACCAGGCCGGGCAGGTCGGGAAGTTGGCCCGCATGAAGGGGTGGACGATCTCGTGGACGAGGGTGCCGCCCCCCGTGCTGATGTTCATCACCAGGGCCCGGTCCTTGGCGGAGTAATAGCCGTAGGGCGTGTCGGGCTTCTCCTTGAACAATGACCATGTGTGCTTCTCGTAGCTGGCTTTGTCCTTGAACAGCCAGACGGTGATGATCTCCTTGGGGTCCTCCTTGAAGTAGCGCTCCTTGAGCTTCTGGACGGCCCAGGCCACGGTGCCCGAGGCCGCCTGCCAGACCTTCGCCTCCTCGCCGTCCCCCACCACCACGAAGGGGTGGGAGAGGTAGAGGTGGAAGCCCTTGGGCAGGCGCTCCTTCACCTTCATCACATGCTGGCAGTAGTCTGCCTGGGAGAGACCGGGCTCCATCTTCGGCACCTTGAGCTCCGTCGCCTTGGCCTCCAGCCGCATGCGGATCAGGCTCCATTCCGTGGCGGAAGCGTCCAGGGGCCAGCGCCGCAGGAACGCGCTCCGGGACATGCGCCGGTAGGCTCCCCGGGATTCCGCCGGTTCGTGGTACACCACCTGGTCCCTGTCCTGGTCATAGCCCAGCACGAGGCGGAAATGCTCCGTGGTGTGGGGCTGGTCGTCGTAGTGCATGCAGACGATGGAGGGCACACCCCGCCGGAGATCCTCCACCAGGGCCTGGAATTGGGCCGCGACCGCCTTCGGGTCACCCCGGCGCACCGTCGTCCACACGGGGCCGGGTTTGAACTTGATCCGCTGGAGCGTGTCCACCAGCTCCCGGGTGTAGCAACCGCGGCCCATGACCGGGTTCAGGGTGGATTGCTCGAAGACCCAGTCCTGGGTAGCTTTCAGTCCCAGCTTTTGCATCCACATGGCCACGCAGGCCTCACCGCAGAAGTCCGGCTTCTGGCGGATGTGGGGCACGCCCTCCAGGAGCGCACTGGCCGGGCGATCGGACTGAACATTGCCTGGGGCGGATTGGGCCTGGGCGAGCACGCCAAGGATTCCGGCCAGGACCCAGACCAGGGTTTTTTGCCAACCGAGTGGACTCATCGGGCTCCTTGTGGAGGGGTGCCACGACCGTACCACATCCTGTTCCCAAGGACGCCCCACCCTTCGAACCATATTGGACTGTTTGCGGCTTCACACCCTCTGCGCGGCCTGAAGGCACGCTCCCACCGGTGGCAGCTCCAGGCCGCGCGGAGGCTCTAGAGCTTTTCGCAGACCCGGCCCAGGGCCTTCACCAGGGGCTCGATGTCCTGTTCCCGCATGCTGCAGAAGGCGATGCGGATGTGGGTGCTGCCCTGGTTCACCACCCCCACGCTCTCGTCGTGGATGAGGCGCTGGCGGACTTCCTCGGCGTCCAGGCCATCCCGCAGCTTCAGGAGGCAGAAGCACCCGGCGTTGAAGGGCAGCACCTTCCAATGCTTCGAGGGCTTGGCCAGGGCGGCCTTGAGGACCTGGCAACGGCTGTTGAGGATGGCCTTGATGCGATCGCACTCCTCCTCGTGCCGGGGATCCGCCAGTTCGACCTCCATGAGCACCTGGCTGACGCTCACGGGACCACCAATGCCGGCGCGGATCAGGCCCTTGCACTTGTCCACCAGGATCTCGCTGGCCGCCTTGTCG
>CAZPUI010000061.1:0-14077 GCA_964589695.1 uncultured Solibacteraceae bacterium
AATTGAGTTTCTGAGATCTCCATGACCTGAAGCATTGGGCATCGGTCAGAGAAAACCCAGTAGTGTTAACAGGCCCTAGCCCAAGAACGCTTTTAGGGTCTTGGAATAGCGGGGGTGCCGGATTTTGCGCAGGGCCTTGGATTCGATCTGGCGGATGCGTTCACGGGTGACGGCGAATTCGCTGCCGACTTCCTCCAAAGTATGCTCGCTGGTGTCGTCGCCCACACCGAAGCGCATGCGCAGAACCTTCTCCTCGCGCTCCGTGAGTGTCTTCAAGACATCGTTGACGGTCTCTTTCAGCCGGGCGCTAACCACCTGCTCCACGGGGGAGATGACGGCCTTGTCCTCGATGAAATCCCCAAGATGGGAATCCTCTTCCTCGCCGATGGGGGTCTCGAGGCTGATGGGCTCCTGGGCAATCTTCATGACCTTCCGAACCTTGGACACGGGCATGTCCATGGCGTGGGCGATCTCCTCACTGGACGGTTCGCGGCCCAGTTTCTGCACCTGCTCGCGCTGGGTGCGGATGAGCTTGTTGATGGTCTCGATCATGTGCACCGGGATGCGAATGGTACGAGCTTGGTCGGCAATGGCGCGGGTGATGGCCTGGCGGATCCACCATGTCGCATAAGTGGAGAACTTGAACCCGCGGTTGTACTCGAACTTGTCCACAGCCTTCATGAGACCAATGTTTCCCTCCTGGATGAGGTCCAGGAACTGGAGACCACGGTTGGTGTAGCGCTTGGCGATGGATACCACCAGACGAAGGTTGGCTTCGATCAATTCGGCCTTGGCGGATCGGGCGATGGACTCGGCCTGTTTGAGCAGACTGTAGTCCTCATGGAAGCGCTCGTTGGTGGTCTCGTACTTGGCGAAGAACCGCTCAAGCTCGGCCTGGATCTGCTCCATCTCCGCCTGGTAGCGTTCCTTGAGGCTCACAAATGCAGGATTCTTTAGGCGATCCCGGAGCTCACGGACCTTGCGCTCACCTTGCATGACCCGATCGTGGTGCTGGCTGATGCGATCGATCAGGCGGGTCACGGCCAGACTGTTCAGTCCCAACCGACGCACCTGACGACTCACCCGAGCACGGGCCAGAAGCATCTCCCGGAGGAGGTTGCGCTTCTTGGGGAGGGACTTCCCGCTGGCCTTGAGCTCCAGCAGCTCCTGCAGGGCCTGTTCGTAGACCAGCAATTTTTCGAACTGGTGATGCACATGCTGGGTGGCGGAGGTATTCTCAGCATCCTCGTCCTCATCCACCTCGTCGGAGAGCCCGACCACCTCGCGGATCTTCCCGGGGTTCTCCTTGAGCATCTTACCGATGTCGATGAGAAGGCTGGCCGCCAGGCGGCTCCGGCTCAGGGCCCGCATGACGGAACGAACACCCACCTCGATCCGCTTGGCGATCTCGACCTCATCCTCGCGCTTGAGGAGGGGGACGGTGCCCATCTCCTTGAGGTACATCCGAACCGGATCATTGAACTTGTCGCTGTCCGGTCCATCGATGTCGATTTCCGCATCCTTGTCGTGCTTGACCACATTCTCGGTGAACACGGCCTCAGGCTCCGACGCGTCCCGCGCAGCCATGGCCTCTTCCTCGGTGAGCCCCACACCAACGCCCAGGCGGGCAAGCATGGCCATCACCAGTTCCACATCCGCAGGGGATGAACTGCTGGGAGGCAGGAAGGCGTTGAGCTCGTCCACCAGCACAAAACCCTGAGCCCTTCCGCGGGAGATAAGGGCCTTGGTAAGCAGGTAGTAGGATTCTCGCGGAGGGGCTGGACTCATCTAGACCTCAAAGATTCGAGGATGCGCGTCATCTTCTGGGCAGGACGGAAAGGCGAAGGGTACCGGGAGCAAGGCAAGCAAATCGGCCCACGTGAACGGCGCCCGGAACTCTCCAGTATAGATGCCAGATTGCACTTTACAAGTGCTATGTTCTTTGCTAGCAAAAACTAGTCCAGCCCGGTCCGCTCCACGCGCTGGCGCCGCGTCAGCTGGCTCTTGCGCTTCAGGAGTTCCGCTTGCCGTTGTTCGAGGTGACGAAGCAGGTCCGCAGACGAGGCCACCGCAGGGTCCATAACCTGCCGTCCCAGGGTCTGAAGCTCCCGCAACACATAGGCCATCTCCAGCTTCTGGAAGGCGCGCTCAGGCACCTTCTCGGCCTCGTTGTGCGGGGCCCAGGTGGCCTCGATGCTTCGGATCTGTGCGAGGACGGGTTCCGGCAGGCTGTGGAGATCGCCATCCGCATCCAGCACGGCCTGGACCAGAGGGCACCCATCCAAACCATCCCACCAGGCGGAAGGCAGGGCTGCCAGTCGGCTGCGCACCGCAGGATCGTTCGCAGCAATGAGGAGGGGTTTGAGGAGCTCGTCCACCTCCACGGTCACCGGGGTGGAGGGCATGGCAACCTCGGGCGCGGGAGCCACGGTCCGATGCTTCAGCGCTAGATCGAATTCCACCAGAGGAATCTGCAGCTGATGGGCCAGACTGGCAAAGAGCTCGCGGCGCTCGGGAGTCGAAGGCAGATGCACCAGGAATTCCGCCAACTCGCGCAGGGCCCCCATCCGATCGGGTATGCGCAGAAAGTCCTTGCCTTCCAGGGCCCGGTTGATGACGAAGTTGGTCCAATCGGGAGCGGTCCTCACAAGATCCTTGAACCCCTCCGATCCCACCTTGAGGCACCAGGTGTCAGGATCCTCACCGCTGGGCAGCATGAGCAGCCGAACATCGAAACCTGCGGGAAGGGCCATGCGCAGCCCCTTTTCCATGGCCCGAAGCCCCGCGGCATCACCATCGAAGCAGAGCACGAGCCGCTTGGTGAATCGACCGATGAGGTTGAGATGGGCCTCCGTAAGGGCCGTTCCCATGGGGGCCACCGCCTGATGCACGCCTTCCTGGTGAAGTTGGAGCACATCGAAATACCCCTCCACCACCAAGGCACCATCCCGCATGTGCCCTTTCGCCCTGTGGAATCCGAAGAGCACCGAGCCCTTATCGAAAAGGCTCGTCTCCCGTGTGTTCAGGTACTTGGGCTTCCCATCGCCGAAGGCCCGCCCTCCGAAGGCCAAAAGGCGTCCACGGGCATCGTGAATGGGGATCGTGAGTCGATGGCGCAGGAAATCGAAGAGGTTGCCCCGCTCGTTGCGACCCACCAATCCCGCTTGTTCCAGGAGATCCGAAGAGAATCCCTGGTTGCGGAGGTGGGCGAGCAGGCCATCGTGCCCCTCGGGGGCATAGCCAAACCCTGCTTCCTGGATGAAATTCGGCGCGATCCCGCGCTGGTCGAGGTAGTTGCGGGCGAGGGAGGTCTCCTGAAGGCGACGTTGGTAGAAGGACTGTGCAGCATCCAGGGCGCTGCGCAGACGGGTTTCCAGATCGATCTCGGCCGAACTGCGGGGGCGATGCCTGGGCAGGTCGATGCCCGCAGCCCGGGCCAGTTGTTCGAGGGCTTCATTGAAGGTGAGCCCCTCCCGCTCCTGTAACCAGCTGAGGGCATCGCCATTCTTGCCACAGCCGAAGCAGTGGTAGAAACCCCGGTCCGGCACCACTTGGAAGGACGGGGTCTTTTCCGTGTGGAAGGGGCAACGCCCCACCCAGGCCCCTCCCTGCTTGCGCAACTGGACCACCTGGCCCACCAGGGCCACCAAATCCGTTGCGTCCCGAACCCGGGCGACCAGTTCTCGATCGAGCACCATGTCTTCAGATTAGCCGCCCGCGGCCCTCGTGGTTTTGTATACAATGCTCGCCTCAGGAAGAACGGGAGACGCCCCATGACCTTGGACACCATTCTGCTTTTCAGCCTCCCTGCCTCGGGCAAATCGGAGGTCCGAACCTACCTGGGGAGCCTCTCCCCCGAGGTGTGCCGACGGAACTTTGATTTGGGGTCCACCCTGCAGCTGGCCGACCACCCCTACGTCCACCTCATGCACCGACTGGACGAAGAGCTCCAGGCCAGGGGTTGGCCGACCATCTTCTACCGCGGGCCCAACCGGCCCTTCCAGGACGACTGGACATGGGCGATGCTCATCGAACTGCTGAATGAAGACTACGCCAACCTTAGGGCAGGACGAACCGCCTCACCCTCCAGTGCTGCACAGCACCTCATGGACCGCTTGGATGCAGCCCGTGCCAAGGTGGGATTGTCCGAGGCCCTCGGAGACGTTCCGCACCGAATCCGGGTGGGCGTGGCGACTGCCCTGGAAGCCGAAGCAAGGCACGAGTTGGATCTCCTCAACCGAACTTGCGGCACGAATCCCGAGGGCCACACCATCATCCTTGAAGCCGCCCGAGGTGGGCCCAACGGGGCTGCCTTCCCCCTCACCCCACCCCAGGGCTATTGGAGTGCGTTCCAGCAGCTCTCCCATACCATCCTGGAGAGGGCCGCCATCTTCTACATCTGGGTGGACCCCGCCGAGAGTCGCCGAAAGAACATCGCGCGGGGGCTGCCCGATGCCCAGGGCAGCATCCTTAACCACAGCGTTCCCATGGAGGTGATGCTGGCCCAGTACGGGTGTGACGATATGGCCTGGCTCCTGGAACAGAGCGATCGCCCTGGCTCGGTGAGGGTGGAACGCGTACTGGAGGAAGGAGGAGCCTACCGCAGCCGTGTGTTCCACCTCCCCACCGCCCGCTTCGACAACCGCCTGGATCGGACAAGTTTCGTTCGAAAACCAAGCTCACAGTGGCTTCCCGAGGAGCGCGAGGCACTCCACAAGGGCCTTCAGGAGGCCTTCCTCAGCCTCAGGTCGACGCCTTGAACAGACCTGGGTGGGGCCAGGCCTGACGAACGTAGGCCAGGATGCTGTCGGCGATCACCTGAACCGACTGGCGCGCGTTGTTGAACACTGCGTCATAGAGTTCCAAACTGCCGGGGTCCACCCCCAAACGTTCTCGGATGAAGCCCTCCCTCAGGCGACTGTTCTCGTGAACAAAGGCTTCCGCCTCAGCCCGAGGCAGTTCCAGTCTCCGCTCGATGCTGGCCACCCTGTAGGTGAGGTCAGCATCCAGGCGAAAATGATAAACCGTGGGCATGGTGCGACAAAGCACGGCGCCGCCGCGCCCCACAATGATGGCATTGCCCATGGCGGCAATCTGGACCAGGGCCTTGGCCACCTTGTCGAAGGCCTCGTCGTGGGTCACCCTGCCCTGCCGAACGAGGCCCAGGGCATCGAGACCACGGGTGGCATCCCCGAGGTGGGTGAGGAAATGAAGGGAGATCCCCTCCTCAGAAGAAACCTTTTCCACCAAGGCCTTGTCATAGACGTTCCAGGGTTCTCCCGTGGCTTCGGAGAGCAGCATCTGAAGCCGTTCAGCCAGGGGGAACCCTTCACACCCAAAGGAGCGGGATAGCGTCAGGGCGGGCCGGTACCGTGGCTCAGGCACCTTCGCCAATCGGGACTGGATGGTCTCCCAGGCCGAGAGTCGACGTTCAATGCTGGGAATGAGGGACATCATGGGCTTGGTCACGAGTCCTCCCTGGGGGTGGTGCGGTGCCCCAAAGGTAGGCGGAAGCCCTTCCCCAGCAACGATGAAGCCCCACGGTGGCGAAATCCCCCCTCCTCGCACCCAACCTCAGGCTGTAGAAGCTCAGGCCTCGACGCTCTGGTCCACCAGCTCCGCCAGTTCCCGCTGGGCCCGTTGGGTGGCCCGGAAGCCCCAGAAGGCTCCCATGGCGCCCGTGCAGGTACCGAGGGCCGACAGCAGGAGGAGGCTTCGCCAGGAGAAGAAGCCCATCCGAGCGAGTTCCACCAGAAGGGGAGGCATGGCTCCCACCCCTCGTTGCAAGGTGATCCAGAACGCAAACAGGCCCCCAATGGCCAGGAGGCTGGCCAAAAAGCCAAGGGTCGCGCCTTCCAGCAGGATGGGCGTGCGGATGAAACCCTCCGTGGCCCCCACCAACCTCATGATGGTGATCTCCTCCTCCCGGGCCATGATCGTCATGCGTATGACATTGCCTGTGGAGAAACCGGCCGCCAGGAGGAGCACCAACCCCAGGAAGCTGAGGGCGCTGCGAATCATGCGGGCGGAGCGCTGGAACGATTGAAGCCGCTCCTGGTCCACCACCACATCGCCAACACCCGACATGTTCCTCAAGCTATCCCCCACTTCCACCGCCCTGCCTGGGCTGGTGAATTCAGGCTTGAGGGTCAGTTCCAAATTCTCAGGGATGCTTTCTCCCCCCAGGCTCTGGAGCATGAGACCCGCCTCCCGGCTGAGTCCCAGAAACCGTTGGGTGGCCTCCTCCGAGGTCACCCGCTTCACCTCCTGGAAGCGAGGGTCGAGCCTCAGGCGAGCGTAGGTTTCATCCAGGCGCCCCCCTTCACCGGCAAACACCGTGACGCGGGCCAAGGATTCCATGCGTCCGACCCACCGGTCCAGGGTCTCCACGGCCAGGAGCCCACCTCCCGCCAGGAGGAGGCCCGAGGCCAATGTGAGGATGGCCAGCACATGCTGCCCACGGTGGCGCAGGAGGTCCCGCGCCACATCCCGCGCCAAGACACCGCCCAGGCGCAGGAGGATCATCTAGTTGCTCCCATCCAGGCCGAGCCCACGGATGGAGACCCCAGTGCCGGCCTCCAACTTCATCGCCGTGCCCCCAGAGAGGGGGGACTTCCACAGCAGCACCTCGGAACTGCCCTTGCCCTCGACCATGCTTGAACCCGCCAGCCAATCCTTGTTCCCGGCATGGCTGATAACCCTGAGGTGGGTCAGTGTGGCCCCTCCCACCATTGAAGAGGGGGATTGGTTGTAGCCGATGCTGAACTGGCTGGGATTGAACACGACAATCGGCGAACCTTGGAAGCGCCCACCCTCCATATACCGGGCCAGGAAGAGTTTCTGGTTGCCGAAGTCATAGGCGAGGCATCCGTACTTATCCAGCCCCGACCGATCGCCAATGATCACCGAGGTGTTCTGTGCAAACCCCGAGGATGTGCCTTTTCGCAGCCGCGGACCATCGAACATGGTCATTCCGGCGTCGCGGATCTGACCACCATTGTCGAAATAGGCGTAAATGCCTCCATCGGGGCTGACGGCCACGCCGGTGCCTTTTTGATCCTCCAGCCCCTCCTTCTCCAGCTTTTTGAGTGTGACCACGCTGCCTTCCCCCAGGCTGCCGGGATTGTCCACCTGCCAGATCCGGGCGGCAGAGTCATTGGACTCCGTGACATAGAGCGTTCCCGTCCGGGGATCCACGGCGGCCTGGCCGAAGGTACCACCGCTCAGGCGATCCTCGGAACGGCCCAGGCGGAAGGTCACCAGTTCCGCGGGGTTGACGATGGTTCCATTCTGGGCACGAATACGCTCCACCCTGAGCACATCTCCCGCCTCGGAGACCAGATACAACCGGGCATTGCTGGCATCCAGGCACAGGCCGCCCCAGGCGAGGGACTTGACCTTGTCGAAGGCGGCTCCCTTCAGGGTGCGGGTTGGAGAACCGCCGCTGGTGGCGGCAGCATCCACGTTGTCCCAGATGAGTACCCTGGTGGACGCGGATTCAGCGGAATCGAAGACGTAGAGGCTGGTGCCCTGCGTGGATGCAGTTTCTTTGTCGATGCATCCGAGGACCAATAACGAGAAAGCGACTGAGGTGCCTGCCATGAGGCGCCTGATGCAGTGATGCGGCATGGTGGATCCTGGGCTATTTGTTGAACAACGCCTTGAGCTGGGCATTGAGTTGCTTGACGAGGTCACCATCCAGCCCCGCTTCCACCGCCGCCCGGCTGATGGAGAGCGCGAGATTCTTCACCGCATCCGGCCCATCGCCCGCGGCCACCTGTTGGCTGGCCTTCTGCTGCAGATCGTTCACCGTATTGTGATAGGCGGTGGGAAGCACAGCCTTCGCCGTCTGGGTAATGCGCTGAGCAAAGGCATTGAGCTTGGCAATCTTCACAGGGTCAACGGCCACAGCGGGTTTGGCAATTGCGGGCGCTGGCACGGGAGCGGGGGGCGGGGGAGCTGGGACGGTGGCAACCACCGGCTCGGGCTCGGGCTCGGGCTCAGCGATCACCTCGACCACAGGGGCAGGAGGTGGTTCTGGAGCGGGCGGTGGTTCGGGGGCCTGTGGTGGTTCAGGGGCCTGTGGTGGTTCAGGGGCCGGTGGTGGTTCAGGAGCGGGTGGTGGTTCAGGAGCCGTAAACTGCGGTGCCACGGGTGTTTCCACCAGGGGTCGAGCTGCGATGGGCTCTTCTCCGGGTAGTTCCGGCTTGCGGCCCGAGCGGATGCCCTTGAGGGCCACATGACCGGCCATGATGAGGCCGTAGATGTCCTTGGCCACGTTCAGGACGGGCTTTTTGAGCACCTCCGAGATTTCGGAAATGGTGAAAAAGCCCGTAAGAAGCACGAGCATTTTCGCCTCTCTGGGGCTAACTCCCGTGGGGGTGTCGCCGGGCAGAAGGGTCGAATGCGGGTAAAGATCGAGGGAACTGATCTTTTGGCTGATAACACGCCATTCATCCATTCGACGATGCATTTCCATCAGGATGGTGGCGTTGCTCTTCGTGATGGTGATGGGAATCTGAACGTCGGATTCCTCGAAGTTGTACTGTCCATCCAGCCAGAGGGCAACCTCGTAGACCGCGTCGAGCCCCTCGGCATCATTGGTGATGGCGTGGGCGATGCGGCCGTCCTTGAGGTAGATCTTCGCCCGCTTGGTTTCCTCCGAAACGTGGAAGCAGCCAGACTTTCCGCCTTGACTCACCAACTGAATGATGTCGGGGAGCGGAGCTTCACGCATGAATCCTTGGATAAGGCCTTGGGACATCGATCCATCCCCTCTCGCAATCTCATGGATGCAGATGTGAATCCTAGCACGATGCCCCCGGAAACATACCAGTGGTCAAAAGGGCCCCGTGATCAGAACGTGGCCCAGCCCTTTGGGAAGCAGCGGTCCCACCCGGGTTTGGAGGCCGCCCTTCCACCTTGGGGATGCATCGAGGATCCTGTAGGTTCCGGAGGTCGTTGTGTCCAGCCAGTTCGCTCCCATTGAAGCTGCCATCGAAGAGATCCGCCACGGACGCATGGTCGTCGTGGTGGATGATGAGGACCGTGAGAACGAAGGTGATCTGACCCTGGCGGCCCAGCATGTCACCCCCGAAGCCATCTCCTTCATGGCCACCCACGGACGCGGCCTCATTTGTGTGGCCTTGGAGCCCACGCTCCTGGACCACCTGCACATCCCCCTCATGGTGAGGGACAACACCAGTCCTTTCGAGACGGCCTTCTGTATCTCGGTGGAAGCCCGGGAGGGCACCTCCACGGGCATCTCCGCCCATGACAGGGCCCGGACCATCCAAGCCCTCCTGGCGCCGGACGCCCGGCCCACGGATTTCGTCAAACCCGGCCACACCTTCCCCTTGAGGGCCCGGGCCGGAGGCGTGCTGACCCGCACGGGGCAGACCGAGGCCTCCGTGGACCTGGCACGCTTGGCGGGTCTCCATCCCTCCGGTGTGATCTGCGAGATCATGAAAGATGATGGGTCCATGGCCCGCGTCCCCGACCTCCAGGGCTACTGCCAGAAGCACGGACTCTTGATGATCACGGTGGCGGACCTGGTGGCCTATCGACTCCGGAAGGAGCCGTTGATCCGGGCCTTGGACCAGGCCCAGGTGGACACCACCTGGGGGCCCATCACGGTGCATCGCTTCGCGAGCGTCCTGGACGGGAGCACCCACCTGGCCTTCACCAAGGGTCCGCTTACGGGTTCGCCTTTGGTGAGGGTCCATCTGGAGAGCCTTCCCGATGACCTGCTGGGCTTCGGAGGCCCCACCAGCACCCCCTTCCACCAGGCCATGCAAGCCATCGCCGAAGACGGCAACGGCGCCCTGGTCTATTTGCGCCGAGGGCATACCCAAACCGAGGAGCCCGGCCCCATGGATCGTCTGGTGGGGCTGGGGGCCCAAATTCTTGGGCAGCTGGGCATCCAACCGATGCGCTTGCTCAGTCGTCACCCCAAAAAGTACGTTGGACTGAAGGGCTTCGGACTGGATATCGTGGAATACGTGCACATGGACAATCGGTGATCAACACCAAATTTCTCAATGATTCCCCGCTGTTCAGGAACCTGGACGAGACGGAGCGCGCCCAAATTTTGATCATTGGGCAGGTTCGCTCCTACAAGCTCGATGAGGTCATTTTCCGGGAGGGTGACCCCGGAGATGGCCTTTTTATCGTCGTCAAGGGCTCTGTGCGAATTTCAAAACAAAGCGCCACCGGAGAGGAAGCCTTGGCGGTACTTGAGGCCAATGCCTTCTTCGGGGAAATGGCCCTCATCGACTTCTGTCCCAGGGCCGCCGACGCCATTTCCAACGGCGAAACAGATGTCTTTTTCATCCCCCTCAAGGACCTCCGCGCCCTCATCGAGGGCCACCATCAAATCGCCCTGAAAGTGCTGTATGCCTTGTGTGAAGTGCTGGCCCAGCGCCTCCGTGAAACCAACGAACGGTACATGAGCGTCTTCACCATCGCCCAGTGGAGTGGAGGCAACAACGGCCTGATTCCGCTACCCTGAAAGGACCCCTGCGGGGGGTTTCAAGGAGAGCACATGTCAGACCTGGTGAAACACGTCACGGACGATGAGTTCCAGAATTGCGTCGCCGAAGGCGTCACGGTGGTGGATTTCTGGGCCCCGTGGTGCGGCCC
The DNA here is from genome assembly GCA_964589695.1 of uncultured Solibacteraceae bacterium. Classification (GTDB taxonomy): domain Bacteria; phylum Acidobacteriota; class Holophagae; order Holophagales; family Holophagaceae; genus CAZPUI01. The sequence continues at coordinate 10,642 of CAZPUI010000061.1, forward strand.
CTGCCGCATGATCGCCCCCATCCTGGATGAACTTGCGGGCGAGCTTGCGGGCCGCGCCAAGGTCGTCAAGGTCAACGTGGACGAGAATCCCACGGTCGCCGGGCAGTACGGAATCATGTCCATCCCCACCCTGATGCTCTTCAAGGACGGCAAGCTGGTGGACAAGAAGATCGGAGGGGCGGCCAAGCCTGCCCTGAAGTCCTTCATCGAATCCGCGCTTTAGACCCACCCTCCAATTCTTCAGTAGACTGGCGGCCCACGGCCGCCTTTCTATTTCTTGAGGAGCACCATCCGGATCTCGTTGCCCTTGCCGTTGAAGGTCACCTCATCCATCACCATCTTGATCATGGAAAGGCCCCGACCGCAGGCCTTGGCGATCTGGTCCTCGTTGAAGCGAAAGGCCTTGCTGGTGTCAAACCCGCGTCCCTCATCCCGGATGGTCACGATGTAACGCTCGGGGGTGAGTTCGGCCTTCACCTCCACGATGCGCTCCGCAAAGACAGGGTCAGCGAGGCGCTCCTCGAGCATGGTGGCGTAGGCGTCCCCTCCACTGAAGATGTCCCCCTTCAGGGAACTGTCCATCTCCAGGTTGCCGTGCTCCTGGGCATTGACCAGGGCCTCGTGGAAGGCCATGGCGATGACATCCACATTCGCAGCCTGGGCGAATCCCAGGTGAACCAACCGATCCGTGAGGTGCAGTACGGTGGAAGGGATGTCCAAGTCGGCGGAACGGTACCGGAAATCGCGGTTTTCGCGGATCAACCCCTTGAGGCTGGTCTCCGCCATTCGCATCTCCCGGTGCATCTCCACAAGGTGGAAGACGTTGTTCACCAGTTCACGCAGGGAGAGGGGTTTCTGAAAGAGATTGGCAGCCCCCATGCGCATGGCGCGGATGACGTATTCAAGATTGGCCGCACCGGTCATCAGGACCACCGGGAGCTTGGCCCGGATGGATTTGACCCGATGGATCACATCGAATCCATCCATGCCATCCATGTTGATATCGCTAATCACCAAGTCGAAATTCGGCGCTTCAGGGCTTTCCAGCGCGGCCAGCGCCTTCTTCCCTTCGGAAAAGGCATGCACCTTCATCCCAAAGGACTGGAGCATTTCCTTCACCATCCCAAGGACGGCAATGTCGTCATCGATCAGCAAGACATGGGGGGGGTCAGCGTGCATCGATCAGGCTCCAAGCCATTTCAACAATTATCGGGGAAGTTGGAGAAAATCCTTAACAAAATTCATAGTTATGCCAAGCGCCCCCCGCAGTTCCGCAGGCAGGTCCGAAGTGCCCCAGGCTTTCCCGCCCCGCAGGTTGGAGGAACGAAGGATCCCCAGAACGCGATCCTCCAAGGCGCTGTTTTCCACCACCTCCACCAGCCCTTCACGCAGAAGGGGCTCCACGAGATCCGTGAACTTCCGGTAGCCGGGTCCCAGGAGGGGCGGAAGTCCCCAACGCACGGGTTCCAGGGGATTGTGGCCTCCATCCCAAGCCCAACCCCCACCGACCGGCGCCAGGGTGCCTTCGCCGAAGGCCGCGGGCAGTTCGCCCAGGGTGTCCAGGAGCAGGATGGGAACCCCCTCCCAGGAGGTCTTCTGATCCGGCCAGACGCCGCTGGCCCTGAGGAAGGGATGGCCCTGGGTCTCCAGCCAGGCTGCGACCTCGTCAAAACGCCGAGGTTGACGAGGGGCAAGGATGAGGCGGAGGCCTGGGTGCTCCTCCCGGGCCCTTGCCCAGGCTCCCAGCACAAGCGCCTCTTCTCCCGCCAGCGTATTGCCCGCCACCAGCACGGGGTCCTGGATCCAGGCCCTGCGCAGGGGAACCCAACCCTCATGCAACTCCCGGGGCGGCGCGGTGTCGGCTTTGAGGTTGCCTCCAAGCTCCACCCGGGGTGCGCCGAGCTTGCGGAAGGCTTCCCCACTCTCGGGATCCCGGGCCGCCACCAGGCTCAGTCGACGGGCGGCACGGCAAATCCAGGGGCCCCCCTTCTGGAGGCTCCGGAAGGTCAGGCGACCGTTCACCACGATGCGCGGGATCTGCCTCCGCTCGAGCTCCCGCAGAAGGTTGGGCCACAGTTCCGTCTCCAGGGCGATGAAGGCCGAAGGTGGCACCTCGAAAAAGGGGGCGAGGCCCGCAGGATCATCCAGCGGAAAGGCACCTCCCGTGACCCTGCCCATGCCCCCATCCCAATGGCCCAGCCGCTGGCGGAGGAGGGCCAGGCCTGCGGGCGTCCCCGTGGTGACATGAAGCCGCGCCCCTTCCTTCCGCAACCTCACGAGCAAGCCCTCGGCCAGGAGCAGTTCCCCCACACTCACGGCATGGATCCAGATCCAACCAGGTCCTGGAACGGGAACAGGCCGCGCGTCCAGTCGCTGGCGCCAGCCCACGGGCAGAAGCGGCCCCAGAGCCCGGGCCAGGCCTCCAACGAAGCCGACGGTCAGCAGGTAGGCAAGGTCGCTTGGGTCCACCCCTGAGCGTCCCATACCCAGGGCGGCGACCCAAGTCCCGTATGATGGAGCCATGCGTCCTTCACCTCTGGAAGTGCTCCTGGTCACCGGTCCCCTGGGGTCGGGCAAGACCACCGTGGTCAACCAGCTGCTCCAGAAGGAAATCGAAGCAGGTCACCGGGTGTCGGTGCTCATGAATGAGTTCGGCGCCATCAGTATTGACGAGGCACTCCTGGCACCCCAGCGCCCCGAACTGGCCGGATTGGAAAACCTGTTGAACGGGTGTGCCTGCTGCAGCCTCCGCTCCGAGGTGGTGGATGTGCTCGCCGCCTGGTGCGACCTGCCCGAGTCCCGCCGGCCCCACAGGGTGGTGCTGGAAACCACGGGGTTGGCGGATCCCACGGACCTCGTGGACCTCGAAGGGGAGCCCGTGCTGCGGAATCGCATGCGTTTGGCGGGTTGCCTCACCGTGCTCAGTTGCCTCACCCCCCTTCACCATCTGGAGCAGCGGGTCCTGGTGCGCCACCAGGTGGGCCTGGCAAGCCTCGTCTACCTCAGCAAGATGGACCTCGACCCAAGTCTCGCTGCGGCTTGGGAGGGCCAGATCAGAACGTTTCGCCCTGGACTTCCCTTGGTCAAGACCTGGATGGGTCGGCCCCCCCTGGGCGGTCCCGACCCCTGGAAGGGGGACCCCACCGCCTCCCTTGTTCCAGGGCGCGAGGGAGATCCCATGCACGTCTACACCCAGGCCCGATCCACCAGCCTCACCTGGGATCACCCCGTGGATCCCGAGGCCCTTGAAGAGCTGCTGCGACAGCCCCTGCCTGGGGGCGAACTGCTTCGGGCCAAGGCGGTGGCCGCCTTCTCGGGAGTGTCAGCCAGGGCCGATGGTTCCGATCGCTGGGCCTTCCAGTTGGCGGATGGCCGGGTGGATATCCTGCCGCTCCCGCTCCAGACGGATGGGACGCCCCTGGCGCTGGGTGCGGTC
>CAZPUI010000062.1:0-14066 GCA_964589695.1 uncultured Solibacteraceae bacterium
GGTCCGCCTCGGTGGTGGCGGACCAGCCCCCCGGGGGGGCCAGGTTGAGGTGGGGCCCGAAGGTCCGTTGAAGCTCTGGCAGGGATTGGGGCGTACGGGCCATGTCAGTGCCTCAGGGTGATGGGATCGTCGATGGATTCGGTGGGTACGGGCACGTCTGCGAAGGGATCGAAGCGGCCGTGGAGCCGGGCACTGTGGGCCCGCAGGAGGGTCCGTCGTCGGCAGCCTGGGCAGAGGTCCAAGTGGTGAAGGCCGTTGGGGTGGGTGGCCCCCGTGAGTCCCAGCTCCTCCCAGAGCCCCTCCAGGTCCCGCCGCTGGTTGGGGCGGACGTGGTCCTTCCCACACCCCCCACAGGGCTGGAGTCCCTCGGCCTCTCCTTCCTCCCGGTAGAGGGTCGCCCCGGCCTGGGCGGGGCGCTGGACGATGTGGAAGAGCTTCCCGAAGGGCAGGGAGAGCAGGAGCAGGATGACCGTGGCCTCGTGAAGGAAGGCCAGGGTGCCGAAATTGCGGCCGTCCAGCCAGCGCACCGAGGCGGTGAGGAGCAGCCCCGTGAGGGACACCGACACCAGCAGGAGCAAGGGCAGGAGGTCCAGGTCGAAGCGCTGGGTGCTCAGCTCCCCTTCGTCCTTCAGGCGGCGGGAGAAGGCCAACAGGCAGCCGGCGATCACCATCACCGCCGCCACATCCAGGATGTGGAAGGCCAGGAAGGCCACGGGACTGCCCAGGGGGAAGGACCCGGCGGGGAAACCGAAGAGCCAGGCCTGGTAGCGGTCGGGGTTGAGGCCCTCGCTGGTGAAGCGGATCCAGCCGAACACCAGGGGGAAGGTGACGGCGAAGGCCAGCACGCAGCCCCAGGCGATGAGGGCGTGGGCCGCCCAGCGGCGGTGGGCGCGAAAGTCGATGAAGCGCTGGAGCACCATCTGGTCCGCCAGGGCCAGGGCCATGCGGGGGGTGCGGCGCCAACGGCTTGGGGTGACGAGGCCCCGCAGGGTCCAGCGCCAGTACATCGCGGTGGCGGGTCGTCCCAACCAGGCGAAATAGCGGTAGCTCACCCCGAAGAAGGCGAAGAGCGAGGCCACCAGGTAGCCCAGGAGGGCCGGGTCGATCCACCGTCCTCCCCGACTCCCCAGGGCCACCCCCAGGGCCAGGCCCCCGGTGGCCAGGGCAGCCCAAACCAGGGGGCGACCCTCCAGCTCAAGGCGCGACAGTATGGACATGGCAGCTCCCCGCCCCTGGGCAGGCCAGGGATGACCGACGGTACGCCCCGTCGAGGGGCCGGACCTTGATGGGGATCAAGGATGGGGGATCAATTTCGGGGGATGAACCCAGCCCGATGCCCGGGACCGATAGACTCGTGGGCATGGAACCGCCTGTTTTGGACGCAGCCATGGTCTACGAGGAGCTTCTCGTGCCCGGCCTCTTTGCGCCCTGGGCGCGGGTGGTGGCCGAGGAGGCCCGGTTGAAACCCGGAGCCAGGGTGCTGGATGTGGCCTGTGGCACCGGGGCCCTGGCCCGGGCGGCGGCGCGGGTGGCCGGGGGCGAGGTGGTGGGTCTGGACCTGGATGAAGGCATGCTGGCGGTGGCGGCCGGTCAGGCACCCGGAATCCACTGGACGAAGGCCTCCGCGGAGGCCATTCCACTCAGGACGGGGACCTTCGACGCGGTGGTCAGCCAGTTCGGGCTCATGTTCTTCCCGGATCCCGGCAAGGCCCTCCAGGAGATGCTCCGCACGCTGGTCCCCGGCGGACGGCTGGTGCTTGCGGTCTGGGATGCCCTTGAGCGCTCGCCCCTCTTCGCGGAGCTGGACGCGATCTACCTTCGCCACCTGGGCGAAGGCGCGCGGGAAGCCCTGCGGGCTCCCTTCGTCCTGGGAGCTCCCCAGCGCCTCGCCGGGCTCCTGGAGGCCGCAGGTTCTGGAATGCCCAGGATCCACACCCACCGGGTGAAGGCCCGCTTCCCTTCGGTGGAAGCCCTGGTGCGTGCGGACCTCGAAGGCTGGATGCCCCGGGCCCACGTGGGTTTCGAACCGCGCCACGCTGCCTCCATCCTCCAGGAGGCCCACCGGGCCCTGCGCCCCTTCCTGACCCCTGAGGGACGCCTGGAAGGGGAGGTGTCGGCGCACCTGGCCACCGTGGTGAAGCCCGAAGGCTGTGCCCCCTGAGCCGGGCAGGACCTTGACCCAGGCGCAGCGCCAGCCGTTCAAGTGCCTCCGCGAACCGACCTCTACCCGCACACGTCCCCACACAGGCTGCTGGCGATGCTGGATTGTGGACGGGGACAGGAACATGGGATTGGTGGAGGGGAGGATGCGGTCCACCCGCAAGGGCGCGCTTGTTCCTGGGGTGGCCACCCCCACGGGAGCCTGGGAGATGGCGGAGCCTCCCTGCGGTGCGAAGGCCCAGCGAATGCACCAGGAAGTCAGGTCGACCTCCTGAAGCCGAAGGCCGAGGTGTTCAGGCGCAAGGGGGGATGACGGTAGGACCCCTCCTTGCTGGGTGAGTCGTTTTTTGCCCTAAAACGACTCAGTAATTTTCTAAAAATAAAGGCTTGCCTGAGTCGTTATTGGCCTAGAATTGCGCCAGTACAGGAAGCGTATGGTCAGGGCCACCTCAGAGCACACCTTTATCTGGGAGCTTCCCGGCTGGCCCAACTTCACCTGGAATGCAGAGCTGTTGGCCGGGGCTCTCGACGTGGCGCGACGCACCCAGTGGGAACTGTTGGGAAGGGTGAAGGCCCTGGGTGGGTTGGTTGCCCGTGAGGCCGCCGTGGACGCCATGGCCCAAGAGGTGGTCAGCAACAGTGCCATCGAGGGCGTCAACCTGGACATGGAATCTGTTCGGGCGTCGATGATGCTCAGGCTTGGGGTCGAGACCCATCTCGCCCAGGTGACGGGCAACACCAAGCGGGTGGACCCGATCGTGGGGATCCTGGCGGAGGCCGCCGAGGGCTGGCGGCAGGAACTCACCCTTGAACGGATTGTCGGCTGGCACCGGGCCATGTTCCCGAAGGGGGTTCAAGACGGCCTCCAGACCCTTCCTGCGGGTGAACTGCGGGGTGACCGACCCATGGTCGTGGCCACGCTGGGGCGTCGCGTGGGTGACCCGGAAACGGTCCACTTCGAGGCCCCGGGGCGCGAGACGTTGGAAGGGGAGCTGGACGCGTTCCTGCATGGGTTCAATCACCCACCGGCGGAATTGAACGGCCTCCTGCGGGCTGGACTGGCCCACCTCTGGTTCATCACGGTCCACCCGATGGCGGACGGGAATGGTCGCCTCGCACGAACCATCACCGACCTGGCCTTATCCCAAGACGAGAAGCTTCCCAGGCGCTTCTACTCCCTGTCGGTCCAGATCATGAAGAACAAGAAGAGTTATTACGATGCCCTGGAACAGGCGCAGCGCGGGTCCTTGGACGTCACCGAGTGGCTGATGTGGTTCCTGGCCCAGGTCCGGGCAGCAGCCGACCAAGGCGTCCTGGAGATTGGGCACGTGCTCGCCCGTGGCCGCTTCTGGGCCGAGGCCCACAGGCTCAGGCTCAACGACCGCCAGGAGAGGGTCCTGAAGCACGTCCTGTCGCCCATGAGCACGGACCTTGCCGTGAGCAATCGGCGTTACCGCGCCATCACGGGAACCAGCCGCGCCACAGCCGTGCGTGATCTTGCGGACCTGGCGGACAAGGGTCTGGTGGTTCCCTACGGCGAGGCCCGGAGCGCCTCCTACCTCGTGGACTTGGAACACTTCATTCCGGAAGGGTTTGGGTCCACCCCATCGGCGTTTTGATCGGTGGCCCAGTCGGTTTGGTCACCTTGAGACTGCCATTGGGCGAGTTTACCTACGCCGCGAAGAGCTGGGAACGCGGTCGGTGTGTGGTGGCCAAGCTCCAGAAGCCCAAGTCCAAGGATGGCGCCGAGTCGCTGTTCAGGGAGAGCTACTGCTTTGTGACCAGTCGAAAGGGAAAGGCCGAGGAGATCGTCTCTCACTACCTCCAGCGCAGCCGTGCAGCAGGTGTTTTCGGTGAGTTCATGCACACCATACTTTCGAACTTCAGGCACGAGGAAATGGTGAGGAACGAGGCCCGGGCCCAGATTCTGGCCATGGCCTTTAACACCCTTGTGGACCTGCGCAGGAACCTGCCCAGGGAGGGCACGGTCCGATGTGTCCTCAAGCTGACCCTGCAGGTTCTCATTGAAACCCTTCCCGTCATGCGAATTGCCGAACATTTCGGCACGTCCGACAAGCGGATTGCGAAGCTGTGCTGGGAATACGGGATCGAAAAGCCTAAGCGGGGGGACTGGACCAAGCGGAAGGCGGAACAGCGGCGAGAGGAAGCGGGATGAGGGCTGATGCTTTCGGGGCGACGCACATGGCGTCTCTGCTTCCCCGGCGCTTGATGCTCCGGGAGAATGTCATCTGGAGATCCCATGACTGATCTGGCAAAGAGCTACCAGGGGCTTCTGGAGGAGCTCAAGGGGCGCATCTGCGCGGCCCAGAGCCGGGCTGCCCTGGCGGTCAATGCGGAACTGGTGCGCCTCTACTGGGAAATCGGCCGCACCATCCTGGAACGTCAGGCGTCGGAGGGATGGGGCACCAAGGTCGTGGATCGCCTCGCCAGCGACCTCAAGGCCGCCTTCCCGCGCATGAAGGGATTCTCGAGTTCCAACCTCAAGTACATGCGCTTCTTCGCGGAACGATGCCCTGAATTCCGGATTGGTCAGCAGCCTGCTGACCAATTGCCCTGGTTCCACCTGGTGACCCTTCTGACCCAGGTGGAGGGTGATCCAGAGCGGACGTGGTTGGCTTCTCAGACGGTCCAGCAGGGGTGGTCCCGAGCCATCCTTCAGTCCCACATCAAGACACGGCTGTTCGATCGCCAGGGCCAGGCCGTCACCAACTTCGAAGTGCGCCTTCCGGCCACCCAGGCGGGCTTGGCACAGGAGTCCCTCAAGGACCCCTACCTCTTCGACTTCCTTGGCCTCGGCGATGAAGCCATGGAGCGGGACATCGAATCCGCACTGGTTCGCCACATCACGCGTTTCCTGCTCGAACTCGGCGCCGGTTTCGCCTTCGTGGGGCGGCAGTACCGCCTGGAGGTCGGCGGCGAAGAGTTCTTCGTCGACCTGCTCTTCTACCACACACGCCTGAAGTGCTATGTCGTGGTGGAACTGAAGGCCGGGGCCTTCAAGCCCGAGCACGCAGGCCAGCTCAACTTCTACCTTTCCGCGGTGGACGCCCAGGTGAAGTCCGCGGAGGACCGCCCCACCATCGGCTTGCTACTCTGCCGCACCAAGAACCGCATCGTGGCCGAGTACGCGCTCTCCGGCATCGACAAGCCGGTGGGCGTGGCGGAATATCAGCTTGTTCGCACCCTCCCGGAGCCCCTCGACACGACCCTTCCGACCATCGAGGACATCGAGGAAGAACTCAGCGCCGACCTCGGCACCGAAGAGCCCTGACGCCATGCCTCTCCGGGAGGACCTGGTTGCACGGCTGGCAAGCCTGGAAGCCCGCTTGGCGGACCAGCTCCGAGACACCGAAGCCACGCGCGCCCAAATTCGCGAAACCCAGGAGCAGCTTCAGTCCATCGAGGTCGCTCCTTCACGAAGCACCTCACCCAGCGTCCCTCAGACATCCATTGAGAAAGTGGCGCTGTTCCGGAGCCTCTTCCGTGGTCGGGAGGACGTCTACCCACGTCTTTGGGTGAGCACACGGGGGGATCGCAAAGGCTACTCCCCGGTGTGCGCCAACGAAGGCAACCGCGCCCTCTGCGACAAGTTCAAGGTCAGGTGTGCGGAATGTCCGAACCGGCGCTTCGCGCCCATGGACGACCGGGTGCTGCTGGACCACCTCCAGGGCCGTCATGTCATCGGCGTCTACCCCCTGCTTTTGGACGAGAGCTGCTGGTTTCTGGCGGCGGACTTCGATGGAGAGGGATGGGAGGAGGACGCGACAGCCGTACTGGACACCTGCTGTCGATATGCCATTCCCGCTTCCCTGGAACGATCTCGATCCGGGGACGGGGCTCATCTTTGGATCTTCTTCACCGCTCCCGTTCTCGCCGCAACGGCTCGCAAGCTCGGCTGCTTCCTCCTCACGGAAACCATGAATCGGCGTCCCCAGTTGAGCATGAAGTCCTACGACCGCCTGTTCCCGAACCAGGACACCATGCCCCAGGGCGGATTCGGCAATCTCATCGCACTCCCTCTTCAGCAGGAGGCCAGGAAGAAGGGGAACACCTTGTTTCTGGGCCCATCCCTGGCCGCCTATCCGGATCCATGGGCCTATCTCGCCGGTCTTGGGCGGATGTCACCATCGCAGGTGGAAACCATCGTCGATACGGCCACTCGCCATGGGAAGGTGCTCGGAGTTCGTTTCGACCCTCTCGAGGACGGGCTGGACGAAACCCCATGGGAGCGTCCTCCCTCCGGGAAACCCAAGAAGCCCCGGATCGAGGGTGAGATTCCCCAGAAGGTGAAGGCCACGCGTTCACACCAAATCTTCGTAGAGAAGGCGGGATTGCCCGCAGGCCTTCATGCCGAGATCAAACGCTTGGCCGCCTTCCAGAATCCAGAGTTCTACCAAAAGCAGGCCATGCGCTTCTCTACTGCGGGCATCCCCCGCATCATCTGTGCGGCCGAAGAGCATCCAGCTCACATCGCCCTTCCGCGAGGCTGCGAGGAGGAACTCCAGGGGCTCCTGGCGGAGCATGGAAGCACGCTGGTCATCGAGGACCGCCGCTGTCCTGGCTCCCCCCTTGAAGTGGCATTCCAGGGGCAGCTTACCGAGGTCCAGCAGGCGGCAGTCGACGCCATCGCCCCCCACGACCTCGGCATCTTCGTGGCCCCGCCCGGCACCGGGAAGACCGTCTTCGGTGCCCACATGGTCGCCATGCGCGGGGTGAACACATTGGTGCTGGTGCATCGGAAACCGCTGCTGGACCAGTGGTGCGCCCAGTTGCAGGCATTCCTCGGCCTCGGGAAGAAGGAGGTCGGGCAAATCGGAGGCGGGAAGCAGAAGCCGACCGGACGGCTCGACGTGGCCATGATCCAGAGCCTTGCCAGCCGGGAGGGCGTGCTGGATCTCGTCGGCACCTACGGCCAAGTGATTGTGGACGAGTGCCATCATGCCCCCGCCGTCTCCTTCGAACGGGTGATGCGGGAGGTGAAGGCGTGCTATGTGCTGGGACTCACGGCGACGCCCTATCGGCGCGATGGCCTCCAGCGGCTGCTCCATTTCCAGTGCGGCCCCATCCGCCACCAGGTGCATCCCCTTTCCCGTGAAGGGCAGCACCCGTTCTCCAACCGACTGATCGTGCGAGAGGCGCGGTTCTTTGGACAGGGCACCATCCAGGACCTCTATGCTGCCTTGGTGGCGGACCCGCACCGGAACGCCATGATCATCCAGGATGTCCGGCGGGCCTTGTCCGAAGGGCGCTCCCCCATTGTGCTGACCGAACGCAGGGACCATCTCGACCTCTTGATGGAATCTCTCAAGGACGCCGCACCTCACGTTGTAGCACTCCACGGCGGCGTGCCCGCCAAGGCCCGTCGAACAGCCTTGCAGCGGCTTACCGAAGTCCCGCCCAGCGAACCCCGACTCATCCTGGCCACTGGCCGCTACATCGGGGAAGGCTTTGATGACGCCCGCTTGGACACCCTCTTCATGGCAATGCCCATCGCCTGGAAAGGCACCCTCGTCCAGTACGCCGGCCGACTCCACCGCCTTCATCCCGGAAAGGAAGAGGTCCGCATCTACGACTACCTGGATGACTCCCTGGCCGTGTTCCGCAAGATGTTCGAGAAGCGAATGAAGGGCTACCGCGCCATGGGCTACCACGTGGATGGCTCCATCGCCCTTCCTTTGCTCGAAGGCATCGACTGATCTCTGGGGCGTTCCCAGCCGCACGACAAGCGGTTCACCCTTCACACGAAGGAGACTCATCCCTTGACGAATCGAAACACACGCAGTAATTTTTTTGCGTAGGTATTGAGTCATGAAGCCACAGAACCATCTGCCAGAGCTCCGAAAGCGCCTCACCCGCCTTGCAGCCGCCAAGAAGCAGGGCCGGGGCGCAACCGTTATCCGCCTGGCTCGCATGGGCGAGTTGCGCAAGCTGCGTCCGGGGGTCTACCGCCCGGCCGACCGCGAAATCTGGATGCACCAAAACCTGATCGACGCCTGTGCGGCAGTTCCCGAAGGGGTCATCTGCCTGGTTTCCGCGCTTTCATACCACGGCCTGACCACCACCATCCCCAATGCGGCCTGGATGGCCATCCTCCGGAATGCCTGGACCCCCAAGCTGACCTTCCCGGCTCGCTTCATCCGGTTGGGAGACCGTTCCCTCCGTGAAGGAATTGAGACCATCCGCATCGAAGGGCAGCGGGTACGGATGACCTGCAAGGCCAGAACGGTTTGCGATGCCCTGCGGTTCCGCGACAAGGTCGGTGTCGAGGTCGCACTGGAGGCCCTGAAGACCTTCCTGCGCCAGGGCGGCCTCCCGGATGAACTCATCCGATGGGAAACTGTCTGCAGGGTTCGTGGCATCCTGCGCCCCTACCTGGAGGCGATGCTGGCGTGACCAAGAAGCGCGAAACGAAGAGCCCGGCCAGCGTGCTGCAACGCCTCCGAAACGCCTGCGTGGAAGGGCAGAGCGTGCAGAATGCCCAGGCGATCTTCGTCCTGGAACGCTTCCTTGCCCGCGTCGCCCGTAGTCCCTACCAGGATCGCCTTGTCCTCAAGGGGGGCATCCTGCTTTAGCTGATGCTCGGCCAGTGGGTGCGCCCCACCGAAGACCTGGACTTCCTGGCCCTGCGCCTTCCCGGCGATTCCCTGGACCAGACCGAAAGCCACTGCTTGGAGAGATGACTGGATCGCTCATCGGACCACAACAGGGCGACTGCTGGGCACCACCGGGAGAAAATCCAACCCCGGTTGAGGAATTGCGATAGGCACCAGTTAGGCACCAGACCGAACGTGCCGTATCTGGACCTGACTGATTATGCCGATAAAAAACAACCGCCACTCAATGGTGGCGGCGGCTTTGAGTGGTGGTCCCGGAGCGATTCGAACGCCCGACCCTCAGATTCGTAGTCTTCGAGGTGGTGATTTCATGGCATTTCAATGAATTTTGCTAAATTTCTTTGTCGTGATATTTCAATAGTTGAATAGCTTTCTGGGTGTCTCGACATTTCAGTAAATTTCCCAAAAATGTGATGATAGTGTGATGACCAAATGGGCTTCATCACATTTTTGGATTGGGCATGACTGCAGCGAAGAAGCCTGACGGCAGAATTCGGCTTAACAAGACAGATGTAAGCGCCCTGGAGGCCGATCCAGGAGGGACGCGCTTCTATCCGGTTGCGGGGTTCAAGGGGCTTGTCGTTCAGGTGACCAAAGGAGGAGCCAAATCCTTCGTCTTGCGATACCGGTTCGAGGGGCGTCAGAAAATCCACACCCTTGGCACCTTCCCGGCGATGACCGCCCATGCTGCTGAAAAGGCACATTCGGAAGCCTGGACACAGATACACGCAAAGGTTGACCCAAATGCCGAGCGAGAAGCGAAGCGAAAGGCTGCCGCTGAAAAGGCGCGGAACATCTACACCGTGTCCGACCTCGCCGACAAGTTCATCAAGGAGCACATCAAGGTCAAGAACAGGCCCTCTACCCAGGCTGAACATACGAGGCTAGTGGAGAAGCTCATCAGGCCGCGCATGGGGACCATGAACCTGAAAGAGGTTGGCCCTGCAGATGTTGCTGCTGTCCTCCTGAAGATGCAGAGACAGACCCCTGTTCAGGCCAACAGGGTACGAGCCGTGCTGTCAAAAATGTTCAGCAAAGCGGAACTGTGGGAGCTGCGTCCCGTTGGTTCAAACCCTGTTCGAGGGCAAGACCGAGCCCCAGAAACCAAGAAGGAGCGGAATCTTACTGATAAAGAGATTTCAGCAGTAGGGGTGGCCTTCCGTGCGGCGGCACTCCATCGCTTCGAAAGCGATCCATCTGTCGTCTCGGAGCCAGAATCGGTGTATGCGCTGGCAGCTCTTCGCCTCGCACTTCTAACGGGGATGAGAAAGGGAGAAATTTTGGGCCTTCGATGGGCCTGGGTTGATCTGGAGGCTGGAGTGATCCACATCCCTCCTGATGCTCATAAAAGCGGTGCAAGGAGCGGCCGGGAGCGGTTGGTTCATCTCTGCGGCGCTGCTGTCGAATTGATTCGCGCCCTACCTCAAGGCGTCGAAAACCCCTTTGTGATTCTTGGTGCTCGTCCAAAAAAGGCCCTGGTTGACCTCCAAGGTCCTTGGGAGCGCCTTCGGCGTTCGGTTACTGAGGCATCCCGTCCGACGAGTGGGGGGAAGGGTAAGAAGGCCAAGGTACAGGAGTCGGCGATGGATCTCATGGATGTGACCATCCATGACCTTCGAAGGACGTTCTCCAGTGTCGGGGCACGTCTTGGGTATGCCGAACTATTCCTCTCTGCCTTGCTTGGCCACGCCGCAGGGACCGTGACCCAGGGGTATGCTCGTGTTGGCCGAGACCCACTCCATGATGCAGCTGAAGCGATTGGCTCTCACATTGCCGGTCTATTAGATGGAACTGTTGATATTGAAAAGGAGATGTGCGACAAGATTCAAAAGTGAGTGTCAAGTAGTTGCTGAATTTTGTGTGGTGATTTTTGTCTTGATGTTGTGAGGTAGAAATAAAGGGAAATGCCATGCTGTCTGAGCGTGATTTGGGTCGAGTTTTTAAATTTATTTCAAATCCTAACGAGCCATTCGGGAAAACCGGGTCATTTCTTGTTGATCACTGTTCAGAATCTCTAGCGCGAATTATTGACGAATACATACAGCGTCTGGATGCATGCGAGATCGATGATTGTGATGATAAATCAGCCAAAAAGAAGAAAGCATGTAATGGTGATGAGAAACATTGGAGTCTTGTAGAAAGGGAATTGTGTCAACTGGCTGAAAAAATTGATGTTGTAACAAAATCAATATCGAGTCTGAGTGGTAGAGCTTTGTCCTTAATAAGTTCTGTTGATTATTTCCGAAACAGCTGTGGTCCTGAAGATTATCATGTGTATGGTTCTGTAATTAATAATATAAATTTAATAGATTGTGACATACCATATATATCATATGTTAACACTTCTAGATCTGATTCTAACACGGAATTTGATGATATTGATATAATGAATGTGGCAAAATGTGAAAATTCAAGATTTGATGAACTTTGCAAGTTGTCGCAAGTGATTAAACTTGTTTCTGGTGTCGCAGCTTCAAATAAAACAACAAGACTCAAGCAATTATTTCATAGAATTAAGGCAGAGAATCAATGTGTGGAATGGCTCGTAGAAAAAATACTGAATCATCTGTATTTAGCATCATATAATGGCAAAATGTTGCCTATTACCCACGCTCTTATTATTGCTCAAGCAATTCATGATGCATTGTCTTCTAAAGATTCGAAACATGTATTGTATTCTGAGTGGGGGAAAAGGGCCTATTCTAGAGTGGTTGAACGATATGTTCAGATGCATGGACCTAGATACTCTGTTGATTCTGGAGATGTGATTGCTGAATTGTAATTAATTTATTGGCATAGCTTGTGTTTATTCCAGCTATTTTAACGTATGCGTTTTTTGTGATGATTGTGTGGTATTATTGCATAAATTGCTGGCCAAAATACCATTACAATGATGAAGCAGTGGAGAAATGCCAAATTGGTCGTGTAGTAGGCCGCGCGTCTCTGAGCCTCTAACTCTCCAAACTCCTGCCGCCGCCACTCGTTTCGGGCGGGCTGAAGCGCAGGATCAAATAGCTGGCGCAGTGTCATAGCACAAAGCGTGGTCCCGATCACGAACCACAGAATGCCCAGAATTTTCAAGGCGTTGATCAACATTGGGTAAAATCGCTCCTACGCCTCTGCTGGTTTTCGCACTCTTCCAGAACCACGAAAACGTCAGGCCACCCTGCCTCGGTGGCTCGTCGAGCCCAGGCGTTAGAGGCGATGGGGTCAGCTGAAACCCCACGTCCCGTCCGATAGGACAGCCACAGCAGTGTTGCCGCTGCCGGTAGTCCCGCCAGACCGGCCTGAAGGTGGCAATGGAAGGCCCTGTGGACTTCCCCTCGGGCCTCCCAGGCGCGGCCACGGTGAAAGAGAATCCAGGGATCATCGCGATTACCTGTTTGCCGTGGTTGGCGGTGAAGTGCCTGCTTGGCCCATGACGCCACGGCACACAAGGTCTTGATCACAGGAGCTCCCGATCAGAGGGCAGAGCAGATTCGGAGGCATCGATGGTCAGGAGGGCTGCTCGATCCCCATGGATCGTCAGGAGCCGCGTCGCCGCCTCCCAGTGCACCCAAGAGATGTGATTTGGGTTCCCCCGTTCCCCCATGACTTCGACGCGAAGGAAACCAGCCAGGTTGGTAACAGGGGTCAGGCCATGCAGCAGGTGCTGGAGATCTGCGGTGTCCAAGAAGCGGCTCCGGATTTGAATGTAGGGTTCCTGCATAGGCAAAAAGCCGGCTCGCACCCAACCGATCCCATTGCCTGGGCGGTGGAATATGCGAGCCGAGTGCCTAAAGGAACTACACCAAGAAGCGGGCTAGCGTGGACTGTTGGAGCTATTTCCCTGATGTTGCCGAATGGGGGCGGACATGGAGGCTCATGCTGACCATGCCTAGTCCTCAGGTCCGACCAAAGTGATGTCGGCCGGAACGGCGCGTGGTGGACTGCATGATGCTGGCTACCACCGCTCGGGAAGAGGAACGAGGTCAGACCCAGGAGAGTCCTTCAACCGATCACGGAACTCCCTGATTTCTCTGCCCCGCCCGAGGAGCCTCGGAACCCTTTTCGCGTACTCTGCAGCTCGCACCTGCTCAAGATTGCGACGCGCTTCCTCTAATGCCTTCTCCGCAATTTCAACGCCTCGCTGGGCAATGGCCTCCGGAGAATCGAGGTTCCAGTCCGGAGTATCGGGGGTACCGTCACCGAACTTGCACCTCAGAAAGGACAGGTATTCGCGTGCCTCGTCCTGGCTCGCCAAGTAGAGGTCACGGGAGTACGTGTCAACGAACAGGAAAGCACTCGTCTCGGAACCCTCGAGATTGACGGTCATTGACCCGAAGAACGTCCCCTGTGGCCCCACGCGCTCGATGCACCAGAAACTGCGTCGAATGGCTTCCGGCATGAGCTTACGACTGAGACGGACCCCCCAACGTTCCCAACGAGAGCAGACCCTCGCGGTCAACTCTCGCAGGACCGGCCACATCTTGTCCGGCAGCCTATCCAGGTTGCAGACTAAAGTAGCAAGCCACTCCTCCTGCTCCCGATGCCAAGATTCGAATGCCGTCTTGTCCTGGTCCTCATTAGGAATCCCACGCTGCCTGTCGTGCGACAGACGCAAGAAATGCGGGGGAGCGTTGAAGTCACTCCCCACTTCACTCGAGATCGGCTGGATAGGGACACCCTCGGTGTCGCACACCGCGTGGCGTGAGAACAGGGGTTGGCCCGTGGCGAAGGTCTGCATGTCACTCGCAAGCCCATCGATCATCCAGTCGGGATCGATCAGGTAGGGGTTCATAGTGCGCTTACTCATCGCCCACCTCGGTATTTCCGTGCTCGAGCCAATTCAGCACAGCATCCCGCAGGTAGATTCGGTTCCGCCCGACCTCGACATAGGCCGGACCCCGGCCTGAGGTGCGGAGGTTGCGCATCACCCTCGGAGAAACCCCGAGGATCTCCGCGAGGTGAGTTTCCTCGACGACGAACGGAAGGAACCCGATGGGTTCGTTTTTGAGGTCATGTTTGACCATGGCTTTGTCCTCCTGGGGCCGGATGGCCCTTCAGGAGAGGGTTTGGAAGCCAAAGAGCACCCAGCCACATTGCTACGCGACGAACGGGTCGTTTCCAACTTCAGTTCAAGCCGAGATGGTAGAGCTGAACTGAACTGAACTGACTGCGACCTCTGGGAGCAATGTTGAGCCCAAGAGAGCAACTTCCGAACTTCAATGCCTCCATTGGCGGAAGCACCAAGGTCTAGCCATCCCCGGCAAGCGCGGTCGATCTTACGCG
>CAZPUI010000063.1:0-14019 GCA_964589695.1 uncultured Solibacteraceae bacterium
TGCGCAATTCCGGCTTCCTCCGCGAGCTCTGCGATGTGAGTTCGGCGGGGCTGGATGGGACGCGGTTACTGCGTCCGCAGCTGCCCCCGCAGCCAGCCAAAACCTGAACGGATACCCAGATCCTTGGTGAACCTGGGATGGCCGTGGAAGGCCACGGCATACCCCCCCACCAAGAGGTGGTCAACGCGGTGGGCGGCGAAGACCTCCAACCGTTCTCAAAAGTCGGGGCTCAGCCTCATCCTTCCCCCCCATGGCCATGAAGTCCATCACCGCATCCCAGACGGCATCGAGGCACGCCTCGTGCGTCGCAGGGGGACCCTGCGGACCCTCCTTCGACATATTCCCCCCATGCCAATTCGATTTTCGCTGGAGGGCCCTCGAAGCCAGGTCGTTCATGGACCGAGGGTACCATGACACCCCTGGGCCTAGGGTCCCAGGGCGTCCACAGCCGACAATGTCAGACCCGCCGACCTACTTCCCCTCCACCAGGTTCTTGCGCGCAGCCGCCTCCAGCAGGGATGTGGCCGTGGAGGAGGCCAGCCGGAAGACCTCCGGCCGGTTGGACACCTGGAGGGTGTACTCCTCCTTGTCGGGGGTCTTGCCCAGGCGATAACTCAACTTTTCGCCCTGCTTCCGGGTCAGGGTCAAGGTCAGGGCGGGGGTGTCAAGCCCCGTGGCCTTGGGGTGCAGGGGAGCCAGGACCTGGTCGAAGCGGCGGCCCGCCAGGAGTCCAGCGAGCTTCTCGGCGGCCTCGGACTTGAGGCGTCCCTGCCCTGCCCGCAGCTCCCATGAGGGTTCGGGCTTCCGGGTCTCGCCCGGCGCCGGTGCCTTGGGGGTCGGAGCCTCCACCCGCGCGAAGCTCAGTCCTTCCACGTCGAGGGTGGAAATGTCCGCAAGCGGCACCTTCAGGAGCTCCTTGTTCTGCCATTCACCAGGCTCCACCCCCACCTCCCAGGTGCTGAACTCCACACCAAAAATGTCCTGGCTGGGCCTTAGGCGGGCGTGGGTGACCTTGAACCCAGGGCTTGTGCCCAAGAGCACCGTGGCCAGCACCTTGTCGCCCTGCTTCAGGGTAAGGCGACGCTCGAAGTCCTCGTCCGCCACCTTGAAGCGGGTGCGGGCATCCCCGCTCTGGCCCACGGGCGTGCCCCGCTTCAGGGCACCCAGCTTGTCCAGCAGGCCTTGAACGCGGGTGGCATCGGCGGGGAATTCCTGCGGGTCCTGCACCCTCCATTCGTCCTTCCTGCGCACCAGGCGCACCTGCTTCCCGTTCGGCCCCTCAACCAGGAGGCCATCCACGTCCTTCATGGCCACCTCCAGGAAGGGCTTCTGATCAGCCTTCACCGCCAGGGAGGCGCTGGCCCAATGCAGCACCCCCGCCAGCAGCACCTGGATTCCCAGCACCAGTCCCAGGATCTTCAGTGTCCGTTCCATGGGTTAGACCTCCGCCAGAAGGGTCAGGTGGCGCCTGCGGTCCGCGGCCTGCACCCGGCGCCGCCACAGCCACACCAGGACGAGGCCGACGATGCCGAGGGCATAGTTGGTCCACTCCCAGATCCGCTGCCGTCCTTCGGGCAGGGGCGCCAGGGTGCGGGCCAACTGGGTCCGCCCCCGCAGGGCCAACAGGGCCCGATCCTCCAGGGACCAGTCCAGGGCGTTCTGCAGGAAGGCAAGGGGCTTGGTGTACTGGGTGTTCATCCCCTGGGACACCAGGCCCAGGGCCATGTCCGAGGCCAGGGTGGCGCTGCCCACCACGATGAGCCGGGCGGTGTCGGGGGAGTGCCCGATCACGCTGGCCACGGGCCGGGTGTTCTCCGGGGGTTTGGGATCCTCCTTGCCCTTGGCCTTGGGGGCCGCCTTGGCCTCGTCCCCCTTGGGCTCCCCGGCGAAGGCCAGGGGCGAGGGCTTGCCCTCGAAGAAGGAGGTGAAGCGCCCTTCCAGGGCCACGGCCAGCACCTTGGACCCGCGCGGACCGGAGACCCCGAAGCCCGTGTCGGGATGCACGGTGTAGTCCGGGATCAGGTCCAGGCCCGGAGAGGTCCAGCTCTGGGGGGAGCTCTTCAGGAGTTCCGTGACCCTGCGGGCTTTCTGTTTCTCCATGTCCAGCCCCAGGGGTGAGGCCCAGTTGAGGGTCAGCTGCCCCAGGTTGGCGGTGATGGGGTTCTTTGCATCCAGCCCCTTGCCCCGCAGATCCAGGAAGTGGGGGTAGGGCATCATGCGAATCTCCCGGAAGGCCATGCCGCCGATGATGCGCTGGGTGGGCACGGGCAGCGGGGCACATTGGCGGTCCAGCACCATGGTGGGTTCCAGGCTGATGCCATGGTGGGAGAGCCAGGCCTCCAGGCCACTGTCCTGCTTGGAGGCGCTCAGGGTATGGGTCACCTGGATGTCGAAGGGGGAGGTGGCGATGAGCACACTGCCCCCCCGCATGAGGAACTGGTCGATGGCAAAGCGCTGCTTGTCGTCCAAGGCCTTGGGGGCGAGCACCAGGAGCACGTCCGCCTCCTCGGGCACCAGACCGGACTTCAGGTCCGTCTTCCGGATCCGGGCATTCTCCCCGAGGGTCTTCTCCAGGTCGGTGTAGGCGCTCCGTTCCTGGGGCATCTGCCCGAAGGGCGAGGGCTGGGCCATGGGCTGGGGCGGCTCCACGAAGGCGATGGTCCGCAGGGCCCCCGGGGCCAGGCGGCGGAGGGTGGCCTCCAGGGAGCGCTTGAGGGCCTCCTTCTCGAGGTTCTCCGGCAGGGCCACCTGGAGGGCCTCGTTCCCGGACTCCAGCACCATGTAGAACCAGAAGGGGCGCGGATCCAGGAGGCTGGCCACCTGGGGCACGAAGCCGTGGCGCTTGTTCAGCTCCTGGGCCAGCTTGCCGTTGCCGCCCTCGGGATCCTCGAACCTGACCTCCAGCCGTCCCCCGGCCTTGGCCCGCAGGTCCTCCAGCAGGGAGGCCAGGTCCTGGCGGAGCTTCACCAGGGCCTCGGGCAGCCGGTCCTCCGCCGAACAGTAGCCCTTGAAGGTCACCGACTGCTTCAGGCCCTCGAAGGGATTGCCCGCGGCCCGGTAGCTGCCGGCCACCTTGCGGATGGCCCGGGTGATGGCGTATTCGGGGTCCTTGAGCATCACGTCGGGGGCGCCCTCCCCCCGGGCCTTCACCTCGATGAGGTCCCGGAAGCCCAGGGTCTCGAACTGATCCCCGTAGGCGATGACCAGGTCGAAGTAGGAACTGACCACCGCCGCCTGGTAGCGGTCCGCCGTCTGGAAGGGCACGGGGCGCACCCCGTACCGGGAGGCGGCCTCCTCTTCCGCGGCCCGGTCCCGGGTGGGATCGATGAACTCCACCCGGGCCCGGCCCTTGGCCGCCAAGGCGTATTCCTGGAGCATGTCCTTGAGGCGCGGCACCAGGGGCAGCAGCAGGGGATGGGTCTTGGCGGAGAAGTAGCCCCTTACGAGCAGCGGTTCCTGGAGCTTGCGCAGCTCGTCCCGGGTGGCCGAGGAAAGGGAGTAGCTGCGGCCCTGGGTGAGGTCGATGCGCGCGAAGGTGATGGGCTGCAGCCAGACATTGGCGGCCAGGACATTGGCCACCACCAGGCCCGTGAACAGCCCCCAGCGGCGGTGGACGACGCTGCGGGGATTGCCCGCCCAGCGCAGGCGTTCCAGGGAGAAGAGGTTCAGGGTCAGGAACACCCCCACCAGGGAGGCGTAGTAGTAGAGGTCCCGAAGGTCGATGACCCCCCGGGTGATGGACTCGAAGCGGCTGCCCGTGCCCAGGAGGGCCAGGAGCCCGCCGATGCCATGGCCCATGAGGTTCGTGAGGGTGGTGGATCCCACCAGGTAGAAGAGCCCGCAGCAGAGGCAGGTGAGGATCAGGGCCACGATGGCGTTGTCCGTGCGCCCGCTCATGTAGAGGCCGATGGCCACGTACGAGGCCCCCAGGAACAGGGTGGCCACATAGCCCCCCACCACCGGACCCCAGTCCAGGGGACCCAGGAGGGCGACGGTGATGGGCAGGGGCAGGGTCAGGGCCAGGGCCAGGGCCACCAGCAGCATGGAGGCGGCGAACTTCCCGAGCACCAGCACCAGGGGGGGCACGGGGGTGGTCAGGAGACCCTCCAGGGTGCCGGCCCGCCTTTCCTCGGACCAGGCGCGCATGGTGAGGGCCCCCACGAGGAAGACGAGTAGCAGGGGCAGCCACTGGAAGAGGGGCCGCACATCGGCAATGTTCCGGGAGAAGAAGGTCTCCACCCAGAAGAAGACGAAGAGCGTCACGGCTAGGAAGGCCCCCAGGAAGAGGTAGGCCGCCGGGGTGGCGAAGAAGCCCCGGAATTCCTTGCGGGCCACGGCGGCGAGGGTCCTCAGATGCTCACGCATGGGCAGCCTCCTCCTCCCCTTCCCGGTTGACGTCCGCGAAGACGCTCTCCAGATCCCCCCGTTCGGCGCTGAGTTCGTGCAGGGGGAAGCCCCCCTGGGTCAGGGCCGCCGCCAGCCGGGGGGCCGCTTCCACGGGGGCCTGGATGCGGTAGCGCCGGAGCTTCCCTTCCTGGGGACCCTCGCCCACCGCCGTGACGCCCTCCTGCTTCAGCAACAGGGCCCTGGCATCGCCCTCCACGGTGGCCAGCAGGGCGCGGGTGCGCTGAAGGTCCTCCAACCGGGCATCCACCACGAGCCTCCCGCTGCGCAGGATGAGGACCCGTTCGCACACCGCCTGGACCTCCTGGAGGATGTGGGTGGAGATGATCACGGTGGAACGGGTGGCCAACTGGCGAATCAGATCCCGCATCTGGCGGATCTGGGTGGGATCCAGCCCGTTGGTGGGCTCATCCAGGATCACGATATCGGGTTGGTGGAGGATGGCCTGGGCCACGCCCACCCGCTGGCGGTAGCCCCGGGACAGGGTCTGGATGGGCTCCATGGCCTTGTCCCGCAGGGCCGCATCCTGGAGGGCCCGGCCAATGGCGGAGGAGCGCCCGGCTTCTGGAATGCCCTGGAGGGCGGCCCGGTAGGCCAGGAAATCGATGACGGTCATCTCGGGCCACAGGGGACAGTTCTCCGGCAGGTAGCCGATGCAGGCCTGGATGGCGGCCCGGTCCCGATCCATGGCTAGGTCGTCGATGCGGAGGGTGCCGCTGGTGGGTTCCAGGAAACCCGTGAGCATCTTCATGATCGTGGTCTTCCCGGCGCCGTTGTGCCCCAGGAGGCCCACCACCTGCCCCCGGGGAATGGCAAAGCTCACATCGTCCACCGCCTTCAAGGCCCCGTAGCGGCGACTGAGGTGCTCCACCTGGATCATGTGCTGCCTCCTTGCGAACTCGAGAACGGAAGGGTCCGTGAACAGGGTTCCTGTGGCACCCACCCCCCTTGGAAGACCCAGGCGTTCAGGTGGAGTGCGAACGGGATGGGTTCCTTTCTAAGACCTGCATTCGGAAAAATCAAGGTGGCCGCCCTGGGCAGCGCACCCCGGATCGGGGCTTCGCGGGATCGGGGTGGCCTTCATGGTCTTTGCCCTCGTGGCCGCCTTCCTGACCTCCCGGATCGGGCACAGCCTCTGGGCCTACGGCATGGCGACCTTCTTCCTCCTGGCTGGCATCCCCATGGCCTTTTTCACGGAACCCGTGCTGGCCTGGGTGGACCGACTCCAGGCACGGCGGGGCTGATTTCGATCCCTCGATCACCTGGGACTGGAGCAGGAGTCCTTCAGAAAGGAGCATGGGAGGCACTTCCCCCCGAAGAGCTCCTCACGAAGCATTCTTGGAGCAGGTGGCAAAGTCCGGCCACCAGCTTGCACCGGCGCTTCGGTTCCTGGACCCCCTGCGGATCCTGGGCGCGCGGCATCCAATGTCTTTCGGTGCCTGCACGCCGGGGGGATAGAGAACCATGCGACTCACCACCTTTGCCTGGATGTTATTTATTTTTTCAGCCCTGCTGCCCAGTGTCGCAAAACCCACCCAACGTCCCTTCATTCAGCGTCTGGATGGCTCCCGAATCTCCGTTTCGGAGGCCGAAGCGCTCGCCCGGAAGACGCTCGAGGAGGCCCGCGTCACCGGGGCCCAGATTGCCGTACTGGTGAAGGGCAAGCTGGTGTGGAGTGCCGCCTTCGGACACCGGAGGCTCGAACCGGCCCTGCCCATGGCGCGCGACACCACCACCTGGGCCGCCTCCATCACCAAGGGGGTCTTCGGCACCTATGTGATGATGCTGGTGGAACGGGGCGAGTTTGACCTGGACAAGCCCATAACCCAACAGCTTCCGAAAGGGCTGGAAACCTACGAGCCTTACCGGGAAAAGGCCGTGGACCTCGTGCGGGATCCGCGCTGGCCCAAGGTGACGCCACGCATGCTGCTGGCGCACACGTCGGGCCTTTCCAATTTCGCCATGTTCGAACCGGATAAGAAGATGCACCTGCAGTTCGAGCCCGGAAGCCGATTCCTCTATTCGGGGGAGGGCCTCAACCTCGTTCAGTTCGCCCTCGAGACCCAGAAGCAGGAATCCTTGGATCAGTTGATGCAGGAGGCCCTTTTCACGCCCCTGGGGATGTCCCGCACGGGCCTGATCTATCGGCAGGAATTCGAAGCGAATGTGGCGGATCGCTACGACTTCGAAGAGAATTTCCGGTCCAAGACCCAGCGCTTCCCGGCCCGGGCGGCGGGATCCATGACCACCAGCGCGGAGGACCTCGCCCGGTTCGCCTCGGCGCTCCTTGGGGGAAAGGTGATCCGCCCGTCGACCCTGCGGAACATGCTGAAGCCCTATGTTCAGATCCGCTCCCTGCACAACGTCCCCCTGGCCGAGGACGAGGGGGAGGGGGCCGAGGCCGCGAAGGTGGGCTTGGCCTATGGCATGGGTTGGGGCCTGCTGACGAAGACGAAATTCGGCCCCGCCTTCTTCAAGGAGGGCCATGGCGACGGCGCCCAGAACTACATGGTCTGCTTCCAGCGGTCCAAGAGCTGCATGATCCTGCTGACGAACAGCGACAATGGCGAAATGGCCTTCCAGCCGCTGTTGGAGCGGATCCTGGGGGCCACCGTGATCCCCTTCGAATGGGAGGGCTACACCCGGAGCTACCTCGAAGCGAGCCGCAAGCGCCGCTGACGGAGGGAGCGTCACTGGAGTCGACGCTCCTGGATCGCTCGCTCAATCTCTGGATTCATCCCAGCATCCTGACCCCGTGGAGGAACCATGCCCGTCCCCGCCCTTGCCCTTCCCTCGCTCCTGGCCCTTCAAGCACCGTCCTATCCCCTGCCGGCCCAAGGTGTGGAGGCCGCCCTCCTCCGTTCTGACGCCGGGGTCACCGTCCTGGAGAGCCCCGAGGCCTGGACCTTCACCCCCACCCAAAGCACGGGCAGCACAACCCTCCTCTTCTTCCCCGGCAGCGGGGTGGAACCCAAGGCCTACGCCCCCCTCCTTCGCCCCTTGGCGGCCCAGGGCTGGACCATCCTTCTCGTCAAGGTGCCCCCCCTGGGCCTCCCCCCAGAGCCCCACAAGCAAGCGGCACTGGCACTGGGCCGCAAAGCGATGGCGGCCCATCCGGGCCCGCGGCGCTGGGTCGTCGCGGGGCACTCCATGGGCGGCGCCATCGCAGCCCGCTTCGTGCACGAGGAGCCCGCCCGCTTCCACGGCATGGTCCTTGTCGGCACCACCCATCCCCGGGACTTCGACCTGTCGGCCTTCCCCGGGGTGGCGGTGAAAGTCTATGGGACGGCCGATGGCGTGGCGCGCCAAGCCCAAAGCGAGGCCAACCGGTCGCTCATGCCCAAGGCCTCCATCTGGGTGGGCATCGAAGGCGGCAACCACGCCCAATTTGGCGACTACGGCCCCCAGCCCGGCGATGGGAAGGCCACCCTCCCCCGGGTCGAACAGCAGGCTCGGACCCGCAGCGCCCTCCATGAGGTCCTGCAAAGGGTCCAGGCCGCCCAGGACTAGGCCCGCATACCTGAACTGGACGATCTGAACACCAAGCACCGCGGCAGCAGCCTCATCGTCGAGGCGGTGGCGGGGCGAAGATACGCGCCGACCCGCCCCTGGGCCGTGCGAGGGTCGGCAATGTTGGGGAAGCGCCTCTTCAAGCACCGTTTCCTGGGGCGGTGCCCCGTCTGCGTCAAGGTGTGGCCCATTCGCCTGACGCGCAATCGGCCTTCCCTATCACAGCCTCCCAAGTCCCGCCCTGTGGGCGCCTGGGGCCCCGTGTTTGGGCACCCAGGGTCTGCTACAGGAACGTGTAGCCATTCGGCGAAATAGGTAATTCAATAGAATTGATTTTATATGAGTGGCCTAACCCATATTTTTGAAGTGTTCACCCTCTGTACCTTCCAAAAAGTACAGGCCGGTTGAACATAATGTTCATTCACGCGGTCCTTGCTCCCCCGAAGCTCGCACCCCCTGGCCACGGCGGGGGCCTGGGTGCGATTCCCCCGAACCCGCACCTACCCCAGGCCCTGCCGACCTGACGTCGGCATGGGCTGTCTATGGAGATATCCATGCGCAACCTCCTCCCCACGACCCTCACCCGAAGCCTCCTGTGGGCCTTGGTCGCCGGTTCCACCTTCGTCCCAGCCTTTGGTCAGACCTCCACCGAACGCGTGGCCAATGGGGGCTTCGAAAGCAGCACCCTGGTATGGGCGGGGACGACGGGGGTGATCGGGAATTGGACCTCCCAGGGGCAGCCGGCCTATGAGGGCGCGAAGGCGGCCTGGCTGGGGGGCAATGGGAAAACCACCACGGAAACCCTCTACCAGACCGTGACCATTCCCAGCACGGAAACCAGCGCCACCCTGAGCTTCTACCTGCACATCGATACGAAGGAAACCGGCACCACGGTCTACGACAAGCTGGCGGTCCAGGTGCGCAATGCCTCGGGGACCGTGCTGGGGACGCTGGCCACCTACAGCAATGTCCAGGGGGCCTCGGGCTACCAGCTCCGCACCTTCAACCTCAGCGCCTACAAGGGCCAGACCATCCGCATCCACTTCAACATGACGGAGGATGCCTCCCTCGCCACCAACTTCCTGGTGGACAAGGTGAGCCTCCTCACCTCCGGGGGTTCCCCCACCATTCCCGCCGTGCCCACGGGGCTGACAGCCACGGCCTCCGGCAGCACGGCCCTGACGGTGACCTGGAATGCCGTGTCCAACGCCACGGGCTACGACCTGCAGGTGGATGGGGTGGTGAAGGCCAATGTCACCTCGCCCTACAGCCACACGGGGCTGGCAGCGGGGTCCACCCATACTTACCGGGTGTTGGCCAAGAACACCGCGGGGAGCAGCGCCTGGAGCGCCCAGGTGTCCGGCACCACGAATCCCGCGGGCAACAAGACCCTGTACACCACCTGCGTGCAGGATGACCTGGATCCGGCGGACCGCACCTACTTCGTCAATGCCATGAAACCCAATGGCTACACGGAGCTGGGCTCCAACACCAACGTGTCCAGCTCGGCCCTGAAAACCCTGCTGGAGCGCTCGGACATCACCCTGCTCTACCACACGGGCCATGGGTTCGATGGGTCCATCGCCACGGCGGGGGGCAGCCTGAGCGTCAACAGCCTGAGCACCATCCGGAACACCCACTTCATCGCTGCCACCTGCCTCACCATGGTGCCCACCACCTGGAAGAGCAAGATGAGCGCCACCTCCCAGACGGTGATGGGCTACACTAACTACTCCTGGGATATCACCGACAATACGGTCGCCACCAAGTTCGGCACGGCCATCGGGCAGGGCCAGAGCTACCCGAAGGCCTGGTACACCTGCAACCTGCCCTACAGCAATCTGGTGGATCGCTGGTGCGTCTATGCCCGGGAGGCTTCGGGCGTCGTGGAATATTCCGCCCGCACGGGGAACATCCCGGCCCGTGCCGCGGGGAACACCCTGCTGGTGGCCTCCAGCCCCAGCACCCAGGTCTTCATGGCCGAAGGCTTGAAACAGGCGCCGGTGCCCACCCAGGCCTTCGAGGCCGTGCCGCATCATGCCTTCGACCGGGCCAAGGTGGAGGCCCGTGAAGACTTCCAGGACTTCCTGGGGGAGGGCCAGGGCTTTGCGGCCTTCGCCGCGACCCCCGTGCTCACGGAAGACCAGGCCCGGATCCTGGCCGAGGGGTGGATGAGGACGCACCTGCCGCTGCAGGACGCCAAGGTCGACAAGGTCATCGCCGTGCAGACCGTCCGGGAGGACATCACCCAGGTCAACGGCCACATGGTGCGCTTCGTGAAGGTGGTGGGCGACCTGCCCGTGAGGAGCAATGGCGAAGACGACCATGTGGTGGTCTTCGTCAAAGGCGGCAAAGTCACGGGCTACACCCAGGCCTGGAGCCCCAGCCGCCCCGCCACCACCCAGCCCGGCCGCCCCACCCTGCTGTCCCCCGCGGCCGCCCTGGCCAAGGCCAGCCAGGACATCCTGCGTCGCCTGAAGGGCTCCGTGACCCTCGTGGCCGCCAAGCCCTGCCTGACCCGGTCCGGGAGCATGACCGTCCCCGCCTACGAACTGGTGGATGACCGGGGCGGCAGCCTCATCGTCGATGCCGTGACGGGGCGGATGTACTAGCCGCAGGCCAGACCCATGGATGGGCGGAGACCGTTGCCAACTTTGGTCGGCCTCCGCGAAAACCAGGGCGCAAACTCACGGTTTCCTTTTATTCAAGGTTAGGAATCCGGAATCACCCAACGAGGCTCACTTCTTCTGAGGAGCCACCTGGGGTTTGGGTTCCATGTCCACCTCGGATATGCCCAGTTGCAGGTTTCCGTCCGGTTTGAAGCGGAAACAGAAATTCTTGGTCTCGGAGAGTGTCCGGAGCTCCCTTGGCACATGAAGCCGGAGGAACGGATGCGCCAGCCGACGCCTTGGACAAAGTTCGAGTAGGCACCCATTATCCCGGGGGACCCCCTTGAACAGAACCATTCAAGTTGGAAAGGGATACACGCCGGGGCTCCACTTCTTTACCGGACGTCTTCCTTCTTCGCTTCGGCTTTCTCTGGTGCGATGAGCGGTGAGGGGGTACCGCGCTCCTTGTTCAACTGCTTCTCGATGACCGCCGGGATGTCCTGGGCATCCTTCAACAGGGTTCCGTCAGTCCAGGGCAAGGTCCAGCAGATGCTCCAGACAGTTTCCGATTCGCCCTTGGCTGTCAGGGAGGGCGCCCCGGGTAGATGGACTTCCTTGAGGGAGTACGGTTCGAGACCCAACCGCATCCACTTCACCTGGGGATGGAGCTTCTGGAAGTTCTCGTCCTCCTCCCGCTTCAGTCCCGCCTCAACGGCAGCTTTGCGGTTCTTAAGAAAGGAAATGCTGGCAAGAATGGCCTCGTCGGTGCGCATGGCCACCAGAAACGCGCCATCGGGAGCGGCCTTCATCGTATACACCGGGGGAAAGGCCACACTCACCCGATCCTGCTGGTCGGGAACGGCGTCCGAGAGTCGCAGTCCCCGTTCCAGATCCAGCTTGGTGCGGTTGAAGATCAGCATTCGCCCCTGGAAAGGCGCGCACAGCGCGACATGGGCCTGGGTGGAGGTGATCATCATGGGGGAATTGGTGATTCCCGGATGCCGACTGATCCTCCGGCCTGTCCCATCGGTGATGAACGTAGGGGGAAGATCAGGGTGGTCTCCGCTCCGGAAGGGCAAGTACTTCCCCTCCGGATTTCGTTTCAGAATGCCCCACAGCGTCCGCTCGCGGTCCCCCAAGGAGGGAATGCCCCCCATATTCCAGACCAGAAGATGCCGCTCATCCAAGGGATGTACGTAACAGCGCCAGTTCACCGTACCCAGTTCCCCCCGCTTAACCCAGGTTCGCTTGGGCAGAAGGAGCTCCTCCAAGGGGAGGCCGTAGTGCAGAATGCGGCCACTCTCCGAGTCCTCCGGATCCCTCGACTCCTTGGCCCATTCCACCGAATCCGCAGTGATGGAAAGGGTTCCACTCGAAGCGGGCAGCTTCAGGTCCGGCAGAAGCATGCGACGCGTAAGATCGAAGATATTCCAGGTGGTGATCGCTCCCTGGCCATCCCCGCGGAGGGGGCTGAGGCACAACTGGCGCCCCTGCACCTCGACCCACAGCGGATACTCCTCACAGCCATATATGACCGTCTGTCCGAAGGCGACGCGGAAAACCGCCATGCTCAACAAACACAACCGAATAAAACGCATATACATAGTCATTAATCCAAGCACAAAACAGACAGCCGTTGTTAACAAAACAAACAGCACTACGCCCTAAAATCTACCACTTTTCCTTTATTCCCGCCACCAAGGCCAGGATTGCCGCTATTGGCGGCATTTTCGCAGCCCTGCTTTGCCTTTTCATAATCAAAATACGTCCAAGTATCGCCGCCACCAGAACCCGCCTCGATCACCCAGTAGAGAACCGGCTTTCCGCCATTTTCCGCACGGATTTCGTAAAGCGTGTGGTTGCTCCCGCAGTTCGCTTTTTTTGTCTTCGTATCAGCTTCCGCCGCGAGAGGTTGATTCAAGATCCCCAGCAGCAGTAGGGCGAGAGACGGAAGGATTGATTTCATGGCGTGGCTCCGGTAGAAATGTGTGGGTAATTTACCCCCCCCCCCGGCCCTGCGGTCAACACTTTTTGAAAAATGCATATAATTATTTTTACCACAACCACAACCCACGATTGCAGGCACACCGCTGCCAAGTGAAACCCAAGACCCCCTTGATTCATATAGTTCTTTCCCAATTGGGTCAAACACCGCTCCTCGGGGCGGTCACACACCTACGACTTCCACCCTATGAGCCCGCACGGGGCCATAACTCCTTGGGGGTTCCGGAACTCAATCCGCACCTCTATCCGAATTCGCGCAGCGAATTCGGAACTCATTCCCCCCGCAGCACCTCCAGCGGCTTGTGCCGCAGGGCCTTCAGGCTGCCAACCAGTCCCACGGCCAGGGCCAGGAGGGCGGAGAGCAGCATCAGGCCCAGTCCCAACGCGGGACTGGGCTGGCTCTCCAGCTCCAGCACCCGGGTGGCGTAGAGGCTGGCGGACACCCAGGCCAGGACCCCACTCAGGCCTGCGGCACTGCCCCCCAGCACCAGGAATTCCCAGGCCAGGGACCAGAGCAGGGTGCGGTCCGTGGCCCCCAGGGACCGCAGCAGGGCCAGGTCCCGCACCCGGCCCATGCGGCCCGCCAGCAGGCTGGCCCCCAGCACCAGGAGGGCCGAGGCCAGCATGAGGGAGGCCAGGACCCGGGCGACGAGGGCCACCAGGTCCAGGATTCGACCCACCCGGGCCACCACCTCCCCCACATCCACCAGGGTGATGCCGGGGTGGGCCGTGGCCAAGGTGGCCTGGAGCCGGGCCCGGGTGGGTCCATCGACCACCTCCGAGGCCATGAGGTACTGAGCCGGAGCCCCCTCCAGCACCGAGGGGTGGAGCAGGATGAAGAAGTTGATCTGGAAGGTCTGCCAGCGCACCTTGCGGAGGCTGGTGACCCGGACCTTCACCTCCTGGCCAAGCACCTCGAAGGCCACCTCGTCCCCCACCCGCGCCCCGATGTTGCTGGCGAAACCCTCGTCCAGACTGGCCTCCGCCCGGGGTGATCCTTCGGAGGGCCAGAAGGCACCGGCCACGACCTGCTCCGAATCCGACAAGGTGGACCGCCAGCTCAGGTTCTGCTCCCGATTCCGCATGCCCTGGCCATGGCCCGCCCTTCGCACCGGCTGGCCCGCCACGGACACCAGGCGGCCGCGTACGACGGGGGAGACCATGGGGGGATGCCCTGCGGCGGTCTCGAGCCGGGCGGTGACCTGGGGCAGGGCCTCGGGGGGCACATCGATGAGGAAGAGGTTGGGGCGCTTCCCCGCTCCCCGCTGGGCCGCGAGGGGTGCCACCAGGTCATCCTTCACGAACTGGCTGGCCAGGGTGAGGAAGACCGCCAGTCCCATGACGGCCATGAGCAGGGCGGAGAGTGCGGGACGAGCCCCCAATTGGCCCAGTCCCAGACGCAGGGCCAAGGGAAGACGATCCAGGAGCCTGCGGTAGAGGGCCACCAGGTTCCGGGCCAGACCCCACAGCCCCCCCAGGAGCACCCCCAGGG
>CAZPUI010000064.1:0-3474 GCA_964589695.1 uncultured Solibacteraceae bacterium
CGCTGCGGAGGATTTCATGGGGGTGCTCAGGACGCTGTGGGAGGCCCAGGGCCCCCCTTGGCTCCACACCTGCCGACTGCCCGAGGAGGCCCGTACCCAGCTGGCGGAGTACGTCGAGGAGGCCCTGCCCCGCCTGGCGGCGGCCCTGCAGCTTGACCTGGAGGCCCAGGGGCCCACCCGGGCGGAAGTGGCCCTGCTGCGTCCGGACCTGGACCTGTCCCGAAGCGGCAAGTATCCCCTGCAGGACGGCTGGCGCCGCACCCTCCTGGGCCTGGAGACGGAACTGGGGCCCGTGGAACTGGACCTGGGACCGGAGCTGAGGCTCACCGTGAAGGGTCAGGTGGACCGCCTGGAGCGCTGGGACCACGAGGAGGGCCTCGCCTTCCTGCGCATCCTGGACTACAAGGACAGCCGGGATAACAGCCTGGGAAGCTATGGGGAGGGCGAGGCCCCCTTCTCCACCCACCTGCAGACCCCCCTCTACATGGTCCTGGCGGAGCGGACGCTGGGAGCCCCCGCCACCGCGGTCCTGCTGCCCCTTCGCGAAGAGGAGCCCAAACCCTTCGCGGGGGTGCTCACTGCCCTCCGGGACTCCGATCCCCCCTGGCGGGAACGGCTTGATCAGCGACTGGCCCAGGTGTGGGGCCGGGCCCTGGAGGGCCACTTCCCGGCCACCCCAGGCCCCCACTGCGACCACTGTGCCCTGGGGGCCCTGTGCGGGCGCCCCGTGGACCTGGATCCGAGGGAGGAGGCCTGATGCGAACCCTGGACCTCGGCGATCCCTCCCTTACCCAGGGCGATCTGGTGGTCAGCGCCAGCGCCGGGAGCGGCAAGACCTTCACCCTCACCGTCCTGGTGGCCGGGGAGTTGGGACAGGCCCATCTCCGGGCCTTCGAGATCCTGGCCACCACCTTCAGCGAGGCCGCAGCCGCGGATCTGAGGGAGCGGCTGCTCCGGCCCCTGGATTGTCTTTCCGCCCTTTCGGAGGAGGCCTGGACCACCCTCCTGCCCGCCCTGGGGGGGGATTTCGACCGGATCCTAGGGGGGTTGAACCTTCCCCCGCGCCTGGCCAAATCCCGGGGCGAAGTGGCCCAGGCCGCCCGGCTCTGGGGTCAGGACCTACCCTGGGCCGCAAGCCCCACCCAGGCCCGGGCCTTCTGGATGCGCACCCGGCGGGAAGCGGAGCTCATGCGGGTCTCCACCCTCCATGCCCTGGCCCTGGGCCTCCTGCGCCAGGGCGAGGACCCGCCCCAGGACCTGCTGGACGCCGGTCATCCCGACCTGCTGCGCCTCCTGCGCCAGGCCCTCAGGACCACCCTGGACCTGGCGCCGGAGCATCCTGACCAGCCGGTGGCACGCCGCCTGCTGCGCTGGGCCGCAGGGGATTGGGAGGGGCTCTCCAAGGCCCATGATGGGCACCGGGACGCCCTGGGTCATCTGGAGGAAGGGGACCCCGCGCCGCTCCGGACGGACCTGGAAAGGGCCCTCGCCACCTGCGAAGCTGCCTTTGCCCCCTTCGCCGCGGATCCCTTGCGGGCCTTTAAGCGCAAGGCCGATGGCAGTCTCTATGCCACCGCCAAACCCTCCACCCTCCTCCGGCTGCCGCCCCCTGGCACCCCCCTGGACGCTCGCCTGCGCTGGCTGGAGGCCCAGAGCCGGGCCCTGGGGGACCTCTCAGAGGGGATGAAGAACTACCACAGCGAGGCCCTGGGCGCGGTTCGCCCCGTACTCCAGGCGGCGGCGGACGCCCTGGAGGCCCTCCTGGGTGCCCTCCTGAGCCAGGGCCTCCTGGCCTTCGAAGGCCTGAAACGGGCCCGGGGCCACGCCACCTTCGGGGACCTGGTACGCCGGGCCCTGGAGGGCCTCCAATCCGGAACCCTGAGGCCGCCCCGACCCAAACTCCTGCTGGTGGACGAGTACCAGGACACCTCCAGGGTCCAGGACGCCTTCCTCCGGACCCTGGGGGCGGAGCGCACCGTACGGGTGGGGGACCTGAAGCAGGCCATCTACGGTTTCCGGGGCGGCGAGGCGGAGCTCCTGCGGGAGCATCTGGATGGGGCCGGGGACCGGGCCTTCCGCCTGGGCAGCAACCACCGCTCGGCCCCTCCCATCGTGGCCCTGGCCAACCGGTACGTGGAAACCCTGTGGCCGGCCCTGGACCCCGAGGCCCAGGGCCTGGACGGGCACCAGTTGGCCCCAGGTCAGGGTTCCACCCCCGTGGGTTTTGTGCACCAGGTCGTGGAGCGCCCGGGGCAGGATCTCCCCGCCCTGGGGGACTGGATCACGGCCTTGGCCAAAGACGCAGGGTGGGAGTCGGCCCTGGGGGGTGGGTCCGGAGCCACGCGCCATCGGGCCCTGCTGCTGCGCCAGCGCACGGGCCTTCCCACCCTCCTCCAGGACCTCAAGGCCCGGGGGGTGCGTCCCTACGTGCTGTCCAAGGATGGCTACTGGGAGAGTCCCGGGGTGCGCCTCCTGCTGGCAGCCCTCGAAGCCGTGGCCCGCCCCGAACGATGTGAACCCGCGGCCGCCCTCCTCCGCCGGGTGGCCTTGCTCACGGACGGAGAACTCGTCCACCTGGCCCAGCGTGCGGGGGGGAAGCTGCCCGGGCTGGGGGGCCTCGACCCCCTGGGGGTGCCGGAGGAGAAGCGCCCCAAGGTGGCCTGGCTCCAGGACCTGCTGCGGACCACCACCCAGGACCTGGCGGGGCGTTTGCTGATGGAGGGCACGCTCCTGGCCAACCTGAGCGCCCTGGAGGCCCAGGGCCCCCTGGAACCCCTGCGGGCAAGGCGCAACCTGGCCTCGCTGCTGGTGGCCTTCCAGGACCTGCCCGCCCATCCCGCCGCGGCCTGGGCCCAGTTGGAACCCCTGGTGGCCCAGGGGGACAGGGGTGATGTCCCAGGGGACGCCGCGGGGGCGGACCTGGTGATCCAGACCGTTCACGCCAGCAAGGGGCTGGAATACGACGATGTGATCCTCCCCCTGCTCCATGGCCGGGCGCCGGTCTGGCGCGGGGTGGCCCTGCGCACCGCCCCGGACGGCAGCCTCTGCTTCGGCTGGAGGGTGGGCAAGCTCAAGGGATCGACCCAAAGGACCCTGGAGGCCCTGGAAAAGGCCCGGGCCCGACGGGACAGCCTGAACCTGCTGTACGTGGCCCTCACCCGCGCCAAGGCGCGATTGGTGCTGCTGGTCCAGGGGCCCAAGGACCTGAAGCCCCCCACCCAGACCGCGTCCTGGGGGGAGTGGGGCCTGCACCTGGTGGCCCTGCATCCGGAGCTGGCCCCCTTGGTCGCGCCCCCCAAGGTGACCTTCCCCCCCCAGACTCCCTCCCCGGACCAGGGGTGCCTTCCCCCCCACCTGCCAGGCCGGGCCGAGGCGCCGCCGGTGTAGCCCGAGGAGGCCCCCCGGCGCCCACAGGCCCCGGTCCGGCCCGGCCTGGGCCACCCGCTTGGCCTGGTCACGGGCCCGGGCCTGTCC
>CAZPUI010000064.1:3484-14005 GCA_964589695.1 uncultured Solibacteraceae bacterium
GCTCAGATTCTGAACAATCCACGGGCGTCATAGTCTGCGGTCATCGCACAGAACGGCCAATCGCATGGCAGGTGGTATGAAGGAATCGTGCCGCCATGCCAGTCAAATTCTGCGGACGTCTACCCGGCGCACAACACGCAGTGCCCATGGTGCGCCACGTGGCCAGCCTCATCACCACCGCAGCAGATCGCGATGCCGCCGGTAACAGGCCCAGCGCGTCCTGGCCCAAATGGAGGCCCGGGGCTGGCGCCATCTGCGGCGCCGCACGGAACTGCCCCTGGAGGGCGCGTCCGCCACCGGCACCACGGGCCGCGCCGACCTGGTGGTGTGGGCTCAGGAGGCCCTGCACCTGGTGGATCTGAAGCACAGCAGCGGCTTCGACCCCCAGACCCTGGAGGCCTATCGTCTGCAGCTTCAACGCTACGCCCGGGCCCTGCGCCCACAGCACCACGGCCCCGTGAAGGCCTGGCTGGTGGCCCTGAGGTCGGGAACCTGGGTGGAGGTGGAGGTCAGCGGAACAGTCAACGAAAGGTCATCCTGAACCAAGGAGATGATCGATCACTTTGAACGCCGGTCCTTGACCACCTGCTCCGGGAACCTGGGCCGATAGACCTGGCCATATTCGGACCATCCAACCAGGTGCATGGACCGTGTGGGGCAGAGGTTGACGCAGCCGAAGCAGAGGGTGCAGGTGCCCGTTGCCCGAGGATAGCCATCGCGGAGGGTGAGCCTACCCACCGGACAGTAGCTCACACACAGCCCACAACCGTTGCACCGCTTGCGCCAGGCGTGGTTCCTGTAGGGCAGCCAATTGACGTACTTGTTGTCCAGCAAGGGGCCAAGAAGGAACAAGGGCAAGGCCCAAACGAGGTGGGGCAATCCCGTGGGCTGGCCTTGCGCGAAGGCTTGGCCGAATTCCCTGGCCGCACCCACATCCCAGGAAATCGGGACCAGGCGATCCAGCAGGCGCCACAACCCCTGGGGGCCCACGCGAAAGGTGACAACGTTCAAGGGATAGACCGCCCAGGATCGTCCAACGGGTTGCCAACCGCGGAGTTTGAGCAGGAGCCAGGCCGCGAGGCTTGAATTCTCCGGGCCACCCGCGCAGGAATAGAGGATGAACGCAGGCCTCCCGCGACCCCGGGGCATCTTGAACAGCATCCACGCGACCATTGTCCACGGCGGCTTCCACCCCACCACGGGAAAGGCCAGCACGAGCGCATCGCCCTCCATCTGCGCGTCAAACTCGGGGTAGTGGTGGAAACGGTGGAGGCGCACGGTGGCCCCAGCCTGCTGAACCCCCTCAGCAAAGACTTGGGCATAGTGGGCAGTGTTGCCTGCGTAGGAACACACCACGAGGTCAATCAGCGAGCGTGGGCCGCGACAAACCCTGGTGCCATCCCAAGTCACCAGCGCGAGCTGCACGAACATGGCCATAAGGGTCCTAGACAAAATAAACTGGCCAATTGTTGGCGTCCAGCCGCGTGATCTGGCTAGGAAGGGCCCGCAGGGCGATGTGGTTCATCGTCCAAGGGCACTGACAACGCCAGGCGCGCGGATGGACGCCAACCCTTCGGGCGCATGGCGGCGGCCTGCGCCATACGGCGTTGGGCTCCCTCAAGGGACACCCGGTCCCCCTTCGGTCGCCCGCCTTGTCTGGCTTGGCCGGCGCCGTGCGCAATTCGCCATTTTATTTTGTCTAGGACCCTAAGGGTCGCCCAGCCGTACCAGCCAATTCCCCCGAGCCTGAGGTTCGAAGCAGCAGCCAGCCAGAGGACACCGAGGGGCAGGAGCAGCGCCGAGGCAGCACGGGATCGCATTCCAAAGGTGCCTGTGGCGAGCACCATGGCGGCGAGGGGCGCAGTGGAGACCCCTTGGTGGGGGTAGGCTGCACCCCCGAAGATGAACCAGATCAGCAGGGGAAGGCTGGCCTCCAACAGGATCGCCGTGGCGCGAGCAGCGGCGCCCGAGAGCACGGCACCGATGAGGGCAAAACCAAGGAAGGCCCCGACCGAAGCCTGGGATCCACGGATGTAAAACGCCAATCCCGCACAAAACACCAGCGACAGGACGAAAAAAAGACGTCCGCGAACGTTTTGGCCTGAAGCCTGGTCGACCATTCCGATGATCCTCAAATGGAGTTATACGCCGAAATGGGGGGGCCGTGGCGACCATCAACATCAGAGGCTTCCTCGCGGCGACAGATAACATGCAATTCAAGAATTCAAACCCCTATCCGTCCTGCATAGGGCCTCACGATGGATGTCGAGAGGATGGAAATCGAAATCAGATCGTTGGAATCCAGCCATGCTGCGACTCTGAGCCAATTGACCCGCGGACAGTTGGGGTCGAGCTTGAACACGGAGGACACGCATGGAGCTCCTTCCAGAATCCCAAAGGCTCGAACTGGCCCGGGAGGCCTTGCGAGACTTCCATGCCCAGTGTTTCTGGTTCATGAAGGAAGACGCCCAACTCTCCGTGGAAGACCTTCCTCTGATTGCCCAGGGGCTTCGCGTGAACGGGGGAAGAAAAGGCTTCCTCCTGGCAGCGAGGCTATGCCCCTAAGCGAGACCCAGAGCCTGGTCCTTCGCGGGGGCATAGGCATTGCCATCACTCAACGTGGGGTGAGCATCTCGAGTAGCCGTTCGGGTCCAGGCGCTAACGCACCGGCCAAAAGTTAACATCGCTGTAATCGCTGCTCATCGCTGGCCATATCTTTTTCCGGTTGTGCGCAATCTGGGCCGATCTCCAGGAGAGATGGCAGTCCAATCAAGAGCAAAAAGCGATTGCCAGCGATGAACAGCGATAAACGGAGATAGGGATTATGCAGAATGCCGAGCTCCTTCCAGATTGGACCTGAAAGGTTACAGGGTTGCTACGAGAATCCACGCCGCCCTGTGGAGGTTCCTGATGGCCTGCCCCGGGATGAAGACCCCTTGAGGTGGGGCGAACGCCCCACCTCAAGGGGGTTGAGCAGGGTATCTTCAACCGTCACCCGCCCTTTCCTGAAGCGTCCAAACCCGGAGCCCCCATGCTGCTCACCCTTTGCTTGGCCTTGGCAACATCCAACCTGGAAGTAAAGGTCTTCGAGGTGAAGGTGGGGACCGCCCCTCGCACCTTCACGGAGAATACCTATGTGCTGGTGGACCCTGCGCGCAAGTCGGCCTTGCTGGTGGATCCAGGCGCCCCGGATGCACGCATCGAGGCCTTCTTGAAGGAGCGCGGACTCAGGCTCCAGGGGATCCTCAACACCCACGGACATGGGGACCATGTGGGGGGCAACGCCCACTATTCCAAGGCCTTCAAAGTCGAGGTCTACCTGCACCCCGCCGATCAAAACCAGGCGGCAGGCACCACCCGGGCTTTGGCGGAGGGGGCTCTGACCGTGGGGGATTTCAACCTCACCGTTCTGACCACCCCGGGGCATTCCCCGGGCAGTGTGTGCTTCCATATCGACGGCAAGGTTTTCAGCGGAGATACCCTCTTCAAGGACTCCATTGGACGGGTCTGGGGATCCTCCAAAGCGGAGGAGGAACGCCTGCAGGCTCAGGAGTTGGAAAGCATCAAGAAGCGTCTGCTTCCCCTTCCCGATAGCACCACGGTGTACCCCGGACATGGAGAATCCACCACCATTGGACGGGAAAGGACCTCGAACCCTTGGCTCAACTAGGGGCGCAATCCCCCATCAGGATCATTCGCATGGTGACTCCGCACCCTGGAAGGCGCTGAGGGTGGCACCCACCACATCCCGGGTCATGCACACGGAACCGCCGGGGTTTCTTCAATAGGCTACGTGTGTCCAATGAAGGGTTGCCAGCTCGTTCAGGGCAATGAGGTCCACGTCCCGAAAGCGGGCATCCCAGGTGCCGATGGCGACCTTGTATAGCAAGTCCGCCGCACGTTGATACTGGCCCGCCTCCGCCAGGGCCAGGTCGCGGTGGCTCTGGGGCTCCTCCTCCCGGAGGCGCAGCACCCGCTCGAAGACCTGCACGGCGAGGTCCGGGGCCCCGAGTTGGAGCAGGCGGTGGCCCAGGAGCCTCAGCAGGGCGGGGGAATCCAAATCCATCGCCGCCAGGTTCGTGAGCACCCGTAGGGTGCGGGGGCGGGGATTCCGTAACGATTGCACCACAAGGACCCGCCCGGAGGCTGCGCCCATCAACCCACCGTTCCACGGGGCATCTGGACCCCGGCGTGGTAGCTCACCGTGGGGAAGGGAGCGCCTGGGGAGACCCTCGCGGCCGGTGGCCTCAACTCAACCGTGCCAGCCGTCCCATGGAACAGCCCATTGGCCCCCTTTCCCTCCAGGGCTTCCGGGACGCTGGCCTAATGTCGAGCTGGATGTCCCCCTGTACGGTTCGGGTGCATAATCCATCCTTTCCCCGCCCAGTATCCCCTTTGGCCTTCGTGCCCAATTCAACCCTTTGACTGGAGCTGCCCATGCGGTCCATGTTGCTGCTTTCCCTCACCCTGTCCCTGGCGGCCGGAACCCAGGGGCCTCTCTTGCTGCAGAAACCCACCCTGAACCGCACCCAGGTGGTGTTCAGTTACGCGGGGGACCTGTGGAGCGTGTCCCGGGAGGGGGGAGATGCCCGTCGGCTCACGACGGGCCCCGGGGTGGAATCCAACCCGGTCTTTTCACCCGACGGCACCCAGATCGCATTCACCGGTGAGTACGACGGCAATGTGGATGTCTATGTGATGCCCGCCCAGGGGGGCACGCCCAGGCGGCTCACCTACCACCCCGCACCGGACCAGGTGCAGGGTTGGTCGCCGGATGGCAAGCGGATCCTCTTCGCCTCCCGCCGCACCGCCAACTCCCGGTACCAGGAGCTCTTCACCCTGGGCCTGGAGGGTGGATTGCCGGAGCGCATCCCCCTTCCCACCGCCAGCGAAGGCACCTTCGCGCCAAAGGGAACCCACCTGGCCTACGTACCCCTGGACCGCCCCTTCAATGTCTGGAAGCGTTACCGGGGCGGTCTGGCCACGGCCATCTGGCTGGCGGACTTGGCCACCTCCAAGGTGGAGGCCCTGCCCCGGAAGGATTCCAATGACTTCAACCCCATGTGGGTGGGGGACCAGGTGTACTTCCTCTCCGACCGGGAAGGTCCCGCCACCCTCTTCTGCTATGGCACGAAGGGCAAGGAGGTCACGCGCCTGCTTCCCTCCTCGGGCGAGGCCCTGAAATCCGCCTCCGCGGGCCCCGGAGCCATCGTCTACGAGCAGTTCGGCGGCCTGGGCCTCTTCGACCTGAAGACCCGCAAGGCCACCCCCCTGGCGGTGAACCTGGCGGGGGACCTGCCCGAGATCCGCGAGCGCTTCGTGCGGGTGGGACAGGAACTGACCAATCCCGCCCTGTCGCCCTCGGGGGCCCGGGCCGTCTTCGAAGCCCACGGCGAGATCCTCACCGTGCCCGCCGCAAAGGGTGATCCCCGCAACCTCACGGAAACCCCCGGTGTGATGGAGCGGGACCCCGCCTGGTCCCCGGACGGCAAATCCATCGCCTACTTCTCCGATGCCTCGGGCGAATATGCCCTCCACCTCCGCCCCCAGGATGGGAAGGGCCCTGCCACAATCATCACCTTGGCGGAGAAGCCCACCTTGTATTTCTCCCCCACCTGGTCCCCGGACAGCCGGAAGATCGCCTACACCGATGCCCACCTGAGCCTGTGGTACGTGGATGTCACCACCAAGAAGCCCATCAAGGTGGACCAGGACCGCTTCTACAGCCTGGACGCCAGCCTCTTCCACCCCACCTGGTCCCCGGATTCCCGCTGGTTGGGCTATGCCAAACGGCTGCCCAACTACCTGGGGGCCATCTTCGTCCATGACACAACCAACGGCACCAACTCCCAGCTCACGGATGGCATGAGCGATGCCCAGCACCCCGCCTTCGATGCGGGAGGGAAGTACCTCTACTTCACCGCCAGCACCGATTCCGGGGCGTCCCTCCAGCCGGATATCCTCAGCGCCCGCCACCCCACCTCCCGCGGCCTCTATCTGGCCGTCCTGAGCAAGGCCGAGCCTTCGCCCTATGCACCGGAAAGTGATGAGGAGAAGGGGGAAGGGGCGGGGAAGAAGCCCGAGGCACCGGAGAAGAAGGGGGAGCCCGAGGCCAAGGCCCCGGCGGGCGATGCCAAGGCCCCGAAGCCTCCGGAGGGCCCCAGGGCCCCCAAGGTCGCCCCCGTGCGCCTCGACCTGGACCAGCTCTCCCAGCGCATCCTTCCCGTTCCCCTGCCCCCCGGAAACTACCGGGCCGTGATGACGGGCAAGGCCGGGGTGGTCTTTGCCCTGGAAACGAGCCCCGGAAGCCCCGGACTCACGGTGCGGCGCCATGACCTCAAGGCCCGGAAATCCGATGTGGCCGCCTCGGGGGTGGATGCCTTCGTGGTGAGCGCCCAGGGCGAGAAGGTCCTCACCCGCCAGGCCCGCACCTGGTCCATCGCGCCCCTGCGGCCCCTGGTGGCGGGCAACGCCCCCACGCCGCCACCCCCGCCCCCCACGGGCGGCGGACTGAAGACTGACACCTTGGAAGTGCGGGTGGATCCCCGTGCGGAGTGGAAGCAGATGTACCGCGAGGCCTGGCGGATCCAGCGGGAGTTCTTCTACGATCCCAACCACCATGGCCTGGACCTGGAGAAGATGGAGCGCCACTATGCCGCCTACCTGCCCCAGGTGGCCAGCCGCAGCGATCTGAACTACCTGATGTCCGAAATGCTGGGGGAGGTCACCGTGAGCCACCTTGGCGTGGGGGGGGGCGCCCTGCCGGAAGTTCGGCGGGTGGGTACCGGACTGCTGGGGGCCGATTACACCCTTGAGCAGGGACGCTACCGCTTCGCCCGGGTCTTCAATGGGGAGAGCTGGAACCCTCAGCTCCGGGCACCCCTCACCCAACCGGGGGTCAATGTGGTGGCGGGCGAGTACCTCTTGGAGGTGAACGGACAGCCCCTGACCGCCGACAAGAGCGTGTTCAGCTACTTCCAGGCCACGGTGGGCAAGGCTGTGACCCTTCGGGTGGGGCCCAACCCCAATGCCGAGGGCAGCCGGGAAGTGACGGTGGTGCCCGTGGAAAGCGAAGCTGCCCTGCGCCACCTGGCCTGGATCGAGGACAACCGACGGTACGTGGACAAGGTCTCCGGGGGCCGCGTGGGCTACCTCTACATGCCCGAC
The DNA here is from genome assembly GCA_964589695.1 of uncultured Solibacteraceae bacterium. Classification (GTDB taxonomy): domain Bacteria; phylum Acidobacteriota; class Holophagae; order Holophagales; family Holophagaceae; genus CAZPUI01. The sequence continues at coordinate 10,652 of CAZPUI010000064.1, forward strand.
ACCTCCACGGGGGGCTACACCAACTTCAACCGCTTCTTCTACCCCCAGGTGGGCAAGGAAGCCTTGATCGTGGATGAGCGCTACAACGGCGGCGGAGCCCTGGCCACAGATATCATCGAGCTCCTGAAACGCCCCCTCATGAGCAAGGTGGCCACCCGGGACGGGGTGGACGAGGTGCAGCCCCAGGGCGCCATCTTCGGCCCCAAGGTCATGCTCATCAACGAGCCCGCCGGCAGCGGGGGCGATGCGATGCCCTACTATTTCCGCAAGGCCGGCGTGGGGAAACTGGTGGGCAAGCGCACCTGGGGTGGCCTGGTGGGCCGTGCCGCAGGGGTTCCGCTCATGGACGGCGGGCGGGTGGGAACCCCCACCTCCGGTGTGTGGGACCCCCACACCCGCCAGTGGATCGCCGAAAACATCGGCGTTTCCCCGGATGTGGAGGTGGAGCTGGATCCTGAAATGGCGCGCAAGGGCAAGGACGCCCAGTTGGACAAGGCCATCGAACTCCTGATGGCCGAGCTCCCCAAGACCCCACCGGCCCCCGTCAAGCGCCCGGATTACCCCGTGTACAAGCGATAAGACGGTTGGTTATTCAGCCTTTGCGTGTCGTAGCCGTTCAGGTCCTAGCACCCATCCACGTGCTTCTATTTATCATCGCTGTTGATCGTCGTTCATCGCTGGCCATGTTGTTTTCCGGTGGTACGTAAGATGGGCCGAACACCCGGAAGATGGCTGCCAGATTGAGCACCAAAAAGCGCTTGCCAGCGATGAACGGAGATAGGCACGATGCAAACAGCCATGCTCCTTCCCAAACGGGACTGAACGGTTTCTGGAATCGTGGATACCTTTCGTGGGGGTGCACACTGCGGGGGCCTACCCCCTGGTGTGTACCCGCCGTTGTGCACTGGGACTTTTTCTCGCGCCCTTTGGCACTTCTCATCACCCGCAGTGCGTGACATCTTCGCGTCTCAGCGTTCCTTCTGCTGACTTCCAAGGAGACCCGCACCCATGCTCCTGGCGACCTTGCTGTCCCTCATGCTGGTCCAACATCCGGCCCCCAAGGTGCTGGCGGCGGATCCCCTGAACGGAACGGCCATGCTTGCGTGGCGTGGGGGCCCCCTGATCTTTGGGAAGGCACCCGATGGAGGTCTGGCCGCCCGGTTCGCCCGCGGGTCCACCTGGGATCCCACCACCCAGCCATGGATCGGGGATGGGAGCTGGTCCACCTACCGGGTCGAGGTGGAGGTTCTCCCCGAAAAGAAGTGGGCGGGCCTCGACTTCCACGTGCAGGAGGATGGCCGGAGCGGCATCAGCCTGACCATGCTGGACGTGCCGGAGGATCGCTTGGCCTTCGAGCTATCCGGGCTCTGGGAGCTGGCCAGTGCCTGGAAGCTCTGGCCCGTGGGGCAGAAGCTGCCACCCCACACGAAGGGCACCTGGGTGCGCCTGAGGCTGGATATTGGACAGGACGTGGCCAATGTCTATGTCGGCGACAGCCCCGATCCCGTCGCCACCTTCCATGACCTCCCCTTCCCGCGGGGAGGGCTGCGCCTTGCGGCCTACGGTGGTTCAGCCCTCTTCAGGAACCTCCGGGTGTTGGAATTGCCCAAGGATTCCGTGCGTGCCGCCCTCCCGGACCCCTGGGCCGCCTTCCGCGGTCCCGATGTGCTCAGAGCCTGGAGTGTCTGCAAACACATGGAGAATGCCCCGGCGGAACCACCGAACGACCTGCTCGCGGATCCCTCCGCCTGGCGCCCGGCCCCCGTGGATGGTCGCGGCGTGGTCCATCTCACCTCCCACTTCGGGGCCAAAAATGCCTCGGGAGCCACCTTCGCGAGGACCACCCTCAGGGGCCAAACGGCGGGGACACGGAGGCTCCGCCTGACCTACACGGACGCCTTCACGCTCTGGTGCAACGGGAAGAAGGTCTTCGAAGGCCCGCCCCGCCAGTGGTTCCACCCGGATCGCGCCAGGCATGGTTATGCGCGCCTGATCCCCGATCAGTACGAAGTGGCCCTCCCCCTGAAGGCTGGCGACAACGAACTGGTCGTCCGCACCGGCACCACGGAACCCTTCGGCTGGGGGTTCTGGGTGCGGCTCCTGGAGCCCTGAGATGAACCCACCGGGCGCTAGGCATCACTTCCCGGCCCGTCCCTGCGGTCCTCCGAGCTCCAGGGCCTTCCGCAGCCCTTCCTGGTGCCGATCGCCCGCGGCGCGAACCCGTTGGTGGCTTTCTCGGGGGTCCTGATCTGGGCGCGGAGCCGGATCGGGTCCACCACCAAAGGGGTTTCGGCCAGGATGGACACAAGGCCCAGGCCAAGGAAGGGCCCCTCCCTTCGCGGAGGCCTTGGCCATGGGGACCCAGGGCCTGTGCGTGCCGGACCTCGGGCGGAACATCTCGAATTCAGGCCGCCCCGCCATTCGCCGAAGAAGTGCTTGGGTCTCTATGTGCGTGAAAAAACTTAGGGCAGCGGCATGGCTGCTGTGGCTGATGGCCACAGGGGCGGTGCTATGGGGTCAGCGGCTGGGACTCCCGCCCCTGACCCACCACGACACCACCTTGCATGAAGGGAGCAACCAGAACTGGGTGGCCGTGCAGGATCTCCGGGGCGTCATGTACTTCGGGAACACCATGGGGATCATGGAATTTGACGGGGCCCGTTGGCAGCGCATCCGGGTGCCGTTCGATGCCATCACCCGGGCCTTGGCACTGGGGAAGGACGGGGTGATCTATTACGGGTCCCTGGGGGACCTGGGGTACCTGGCCCCAGACCCGCAAGGCCAACTTGCGGCCGTTTCCCTGCGGGAGAAGATCCCGCAGGCTCACCGCGAATTCAACGACGTCTGGCAGGCCATTCCCACGTCCCACGGCGTCTATTTCCTCACCCGCGAAAACATCTTCTGGGTCCACCAGGGCAAGGTGAAGGTCATTCCGGGATCGGGTGTCCAGGGCTGTGTGCTGAATGACACCGTGTTCTTCCTGGATCGGGAAAAGGGGCTTTGTGCCTTGTGGAAGGGTGTCGTCCAGTCCGTGCCTTTCTCCCAGGGGGTCGCCAACGGGAAGCGGGTCTGCCTGGCCCCGTATGGCGAAGGGCAGCTGCTGATGGGTCGCAGGAAGGGGTCATTCCTTCAGTACGATCTGAGTCCCTTCTGGGACCCCCAGGCCCATGCCTACGATTTCACCCGGTCCCCCCGCGGGGAGCCCTTGAAGGTCTTTCCGTGCGAGCTGGAAGCCTGGGCGCAGCAGGAATCGGCGTCCATCTACCAGATCTATCCGCTTCCCGATGGCACCTTTGCGCTGTGCTCCAACCAGGGAGGGGTGGCCATCATGGATCGCCAGGGCCGGGCCGTGGG
>CAZPUI010000065.1:0-13895 GCA_964589695.1 uncultured Solibacteraceae bacterium
CACTGAAGAGGCCCGGGACCAGGTTCACCAAGCCCTGCGCGCCATTCGAGGATTGAAGGCCACGGATCCCGATTCCTTCACGGTGCAGGCCAATCTCGAGGCCGTGGAACAGGTGGCCCGGACCCGCCGCCTCCTCATGGCCACCATGGGGGGCATGGTGGCCATCAGCCTCCTGGTGGGGGGCATCGGGGTGATGAACATCATGCTGGTCACCGTCGCAGAGCGCACCCGGGAGATCGGCCTGCGCAGGAGCCTGGGGGCCCGCCGGGGGGATATCCAGACCCAGTTCCTCATGGAATCCGCCCTGCTCTGCGCCATCGGTGGCCTCCTGGGCCTCCTGGCCGGTGCCCTCGTGGGGGACGCCGTGGCCCGGATCTGGATCAAGCACGCGGCCTGGATGCCCCCCTGGGCCCTGGTCGCAGCCCTCCTCGTGCCCAGCCTGGCAGGCCTCATCTTTGGATTCTTCCACGCCCGCCGCGCCGCCCGACTGGAACCGGTGGAGGCGCTGCGGAAGGAGTGAAGGCGGAATGCGGCTTTACTGGGAACTCCACTCACCCTTTTCCCTGTTCCTGTAATAGAGTTTTTAATAAATTACAGGATTTACCTCTCTATTTGCAGGTTTTTCCGCCCTATCTCCCATCCATTGAAGGCCGAATCCTTGATCAGCACACCCGTGCATCAATGGAGAACAACCATGATCCGAAAACTCAAGGTCAACAAAGAAACCCTTTTGTCCATTCAGGGGAATGGCATCGACCCAATGGCCGCTATCCTCCCCAGCAAGCGCTTCGTATGCCCTAGCATCGATCCTGCTGCCCTAAAAGCGGCCGCGGGCTGCTCAGAACCTTGTGCCACCATTAGTTGCGGATGTCCTACCGCTACTTGCGGATGCTACACCCAGGCTTGCCCCACTCAGAATTGTACGCTGGTGCGGACGTGTCCTTCGATTGGTTACCCTGTCTGTGAGTAGGATCGCTCTGAGCCGTTGGACCAGAGTTGATCGAATCGGCTAGGCGTGGCGCCCAAATTGATTGTGCAGTTCCCTTTGTTTTACTGAGGTCCCTTATGCCGGGCCAGTTGTTAAATGGTAAAGCTTTTTGACGCAACGGCTTGGTGAGGGGTCGCAACGGCGATCAGTCCCACCCTCCCCCCTCGGCGCGGCCTTCGCCGCGCCGAGGGCTGAAAGGGCTTACAACCCCCAGATGGCCCACAGGGGCACCGTGGCCTTGGTGTAGACCACGAAGTTGGCATCGTCCTGGATGAAGGCCCAGGCTCCGGGGTTGCCGTGGGTGCTGGTGGACCAGGTGGGAAGCCCGTTCTTGTCGTAGATCACCAGGTTGCCATCCGTCTGCATGTAGAGGCCCAGGGCGGGCTTGCCATAGGTCTTGGAATCCCACACGGGCTTGTCGTTCTGGGGGCCCTGGTAGAGCACCAGGTTCCCATCGGTCTGCATGGCCAGGCGGTAGGCACCGTTGTTGGACAGGATTTCCGTGCCGGGCTTGAGGCCGTACCCGGCCAGGAGCTTCCCGCGGCCCGTGGCCTGGACCGGGGGCGGCATGACCCGGAAGGTGCCGGTGTTGTTGTTCTCATCGGTTTCGTTGATGCCCTTGTCGGGATCCACGGTGGCCACGAAGGTGGTGGTGCCCGCCACGGCCTTCCATTTGACGCTGGACAGGCCGGTGTAGGTCTCCCCCGCCGCCATGGTCCTGGGCTGATTCTGGGCATCCTTCACCACGAAGGTCCCGAGCAGCACATTGTTGGCGGTGATGGACACCTTCACCTGGGCGCCCGCAGGCGTGGCGTACCGGGCGTTCTGGACATCGACTTTCACATCCACCAGGCTGCCCACGGCAGGCGCGGGGTTGGAGAGGTACACCTTGGCAATGGAAAGGTCGGGGCGGGTGTCCACGGGCGTGCCGGTGACGGTGAGCACCGCCGCGCTGGAGGGGGTGGTGTAGGTGGTGGTCCCCACGGTCTGGGCCACGTTCACCGAGAACTTCGCACCGTTGTCCCCAAGCACGGTGGCAGGGGTGGTGTAGCTGGCCGCGGTGGCGCCCGAAAGGGGACTGCCGTTCTTCAGCCACTGGTAGCTGAGGGTCCCGGACCCCGTGGCCACCACAGTGAAGGTGGCCTTGCTCCCCACCGACACCGTCCGGCCCTGGGGCTGGGTGGTGATGGTCGGGCCATTGAAGACGATGGTCAGGGCGTTGTTGGAATGGTCCTTCTCTTCGAAGTCCACGGGGTTGTTCAGCTCCACCCGGAGGCCGCTGTAGGCCACGCCATTGACCTTGGCGGGAACCAGGACCCGCACCGCCCAGGACCGGGGGGTGAGCTCGCCGGCGGGGGCCTCCTGGTCGTAGACGAGCCCACTGGCCAACTTGGTGGACCCGGTGAACACGGAATAGGTCAGCGCCGGCAGGTAGGACCGCTCCAGACGCTCCATCATGTCGTTGTAGGAGGTGTAATTCGGCACATCCCCGGGGCCCTGGTTGAGGACGGTGAACTCCACCTGCCGCTGGTCCCCAGCCACGAGGGGAGCCGTGAGGGTGTCCACCCGCAGGTCGGGCAGGGCCCGCTTCACCTCCAGGGTGGCCCCCCGGGTGTTGTTGTCTTCCACGACCTCACCGATGTCGTCCCCATCGTCCACCCGGGCCTCCAGGTTCATGAGCCCGGCGATGGGCTGGACCCAGGGGATGGTGGCCATGGCGGTGTTGGCGCCCGGGGTGGCGGGCAGGGGTGCAACGGTGGTGGACCCAATGCGGCTGCCATTGGCGTAGAGCCCCACCTTGATGGGGGTGCCCGGGGGGGTGGCGTCCACCCCCTGGTTGCTTACCCCAATGCTGAAGGTGGTGGTGGTGGCGGTATCGATGATGCCGCTGGGACTCCAGCTGAGGCTGGACACCACCAGATCCGCGGGGCGGATGCACCAGGTGGGCATGAGCCGATGGGTGCTGGTGCCGCTGGTGTCGGACCAGATCGGGATGGTCACGGAACCGATGCAGTACTTGAGGGTGGCCGTCAGGGCTACGGTCCAGGGGGTGAATTCCTGGGCCACGTTGAGGCAGGCATTGACCTTGGCGGGGTCCGCAATCTGGGCATCCAGGGTGGCCGGGAAGGTCACGTTCAGGAAGACCCCCTTGAGCTTCACGGAGAGTTTCAGGCAGAGCAGGGACACGGAACCCTGGGCATAGGCATCGGCCTGGGCGAAGGGGGCCAGGCGGAAGTGCTGGTTGTTCAGGTCCGTGGGGCTGCTGTAGGTGCGCTTGATGCCATAGCGCACCCCCACGCCCACTTCGAAGCAGACCTTGAACACACTGACCCGCCCACAGAATTCCAGGGTCTTGGTCTTTTCCCCGAACTGGGTGGTGCATTCCTGGTTCTGGCAGTCGCTCCCGGGCGTGCTGGCAGACCAGTCCCAGGCGGCGTTGGAGGCCCCGAAGGTCCAGCGCATGAGGCCGCGGTAACTGCTGGCGCCCACCCGGTTGTGGCGGGCCCAGGCGGTGAGGGTCGCAAAGGGGATGCGGATGCCCAGGATGTAGGCGTCCAGTCCGCCCATGAGGTGGAGGGCGGTGATGTTCGGCCGATAGCCCGCAGCCGCACCTTCCCAGAGCTGGGCGCCCACCCAGGATCCACCGACGGAGAGGCCCCACACATCGTGGGTGGCCGTGTCCGCGGGGGTGAAGCCGTGGTTGCTGGCGAAACTCTCCCAGAGGTTTTCCTTCAGGCCGGGCTCGTTGATGACGGAAGCCAGGACTTCGGGGGCGCTCTTCAGCACCGCCTTCTGGAGCGACTTCGCGGCCAGGGCACGGACCTCCGCATCGGGATCGCCCTGGAGCAGCGCGCCCAGCCGGGTGAGGGCCCGGGGGTCCCGCAGGGAGTCCAGCGCACAGGTGGCCATGCGGCGCGTGTCCACCTCCCGATCCTGGGACAGGCGCAGCAGGATGGACGCAGCCTGGGGCGTGCCGGTGGCGGCCAGGGCATCCATGCAAGCCAGGCGGGTGCCATCGTCCTCGGCAAAGACCACCTCGGCCTCCAGACGGGTGACCAGGTTGTCCAGCCGCCCATCCTGGGCCAGCTGGCGGCCATGGAAGGCCAGCACCAGCAGGGCCTGGCGGTTGAGGGGCGCCTGCCTTCCCTCGCTCAGGGCCTCCACGGCCTGGAGCAGGGGACGGTCGAGGTTCGGGGTCTCCATCAGGCTGAAGAGGACCCTGCCCTTCAGGCCCGCGGAAAGGTCCGGTCGGACCAGCATGCTGTGCAGCATGCGCTGGCTTTCGGTGTCACCCATGGCCCCCAGGGCCGTGGCCACGGCGGCCAGTCGATCCTCGGCGGGGTTGCCCTCCAGGAAGGCATGGAGGGGCATCCTGGAGCCGCCTTCCCGCAGGGCCTTGCCCAGCATCAGGGCATGGAGGGGCCGGGGGGCCTGGGTCGCCAGCTCCTGGACGGCGGAGGCGACGTCGCGATCGGCCTGGGAAAGGTCGGAGGTCAGGGTGGATTTCTGGGCGCAGCAGTGGGTGGCATGCAGCGACTGGCGCTCCGTGAGCGTCTGCACGTGAAGGGCCCCCGCGGGGGTGCTGGTGACCTGGGCCAGGGCCAGGGAGCCCTCCTGGACGCCGGATCCGGCCATGGTGAAATTGCTGGTATCGGTGCTCAGGGGCCCCGCGGGCGTGGTGAGCCCCAGGTTCTCCTTGAAGGTGGCGGACTGGATGACCCCGTCTTCGGGACGCAGGGCGAAGGTGCCCTCCCCCGTCTGGGAGAAGGTGGAGGCCAGGGACTGGGTGGACCCATCCGAATTGACCTCGCTGAGGCCCGTGCTGCTGGCCAGGCTCAGGTACCGGCGCTTCACCCGCTTGACCGTGGTGTCGCCCACCCGGGTGAAGTCCGCCAGGTAGGTGCCCCCGGCGTCCTGGGCACTGGCACCCGCCGCCGTGAGCAGGCGGAAGTCGATCATGGCGGCCAGTCCCTTGAGCATGTTCTGGGACTCTTCCCGCAATTCCAACTGGGCGGCGCTGAGTCCCCCGGCGGGCTGGAAGCGGCAGGCCAGGACCTCCCCATTGGCGTTCTGCTCGATCACGAAGGGCTGGGTCAGGAAGGTGTAGTCGCCCTGGTCGTCATCCCACTGGTTGTTCTCCCACTTGTAGAGCCTGGGGTTGACGAGGGTCGCCTGGAGCTCCGCCCCCTGGCCGCTCACGGAAGCCACATCCAGCCGGAAGGTGCCCGTGATCCGGGTGTGCTGGGTGTCGTCCTTCTGCATCCCCGAGGAATTCTGGTAGGCCATGGCAAAGCCGCAGTTGCTGGCCACCTCGTAGTGGTAGGTCGTGCCCGGCGCGTAGCGAAGGGCGGCCACGGGGGCCAGGGGGGCCGAGGCTGGCGCCAGGGCATGAACGAAGCGCGCCACCGATGTGCGGGCAAAGACCAGCCCCACGGCGCCCACCAGAAGGCTGGCCACCGCCGTTCGGCCCAGGACATGTCGAAGGTTGATGGGGTATCGAGGATTCACGCGGGTCTCCTGAAGGTGGGGGATGTTCGTTCCATCCTCCCCCGGGGCAAAATTTGCACCAGACCCGATGGGACGGGGTTCCCAGCCGGTGGGACAGGAGGGCCCCGGCGTGGGGTGAACCGGTGGGATCCGCCCTGTAGGACCCTGAATGTCCGTTCCGCAATGCCTTGGATTTCATGCTTTCGCGCAAAGAACCGGAGTTCAGCACCCTGGCAACCTTTGTCTTTTCAAGAATTGAAACACGAAGACCACGGAGAGCACGGAGACCTTTTGGAGGGTGTAAGGCTATTCCCGGTTCGGAGAATCCATGCGAACAGTTTGTCGAAGCAAGCTACCCAAGGCTTCCAGGCCTGCCCGCTTACGCGGGCGTGCGGCGGGGCCGCACGTGTTCCAGCAGGGGCACAGCCTTGGAGAACACATGCGTGCTCCCCGGCTGTGCCCCTGCTGGAACCAGGCCTGGAAGCCGGGTTCTGCGAAGGACTAAATTCTTTTCTCCGTGTCCTCATGCAACGCATGCGTTGCATCTCCGTGTTTAACCCGCTCTTGGGTTGCGGCCGGAATCCCCGTGGGCTCAGCGTGAGGTCCGAGGCAGGGCACGGATCGTGTGACGTTCCTTTTGCAAACCCCTTTCCTCCTCCATGCCACGATGGGGCTGCACATCCGTGAAGCAGTGAGGGGGAAGCCGATGCTCCGCAGCCTGTTCCTGATCCTGATTTCGGCCCTTGTTGCCCTGGCGGGTCCCACCGAGGATCCCTGGAAGAAGGTCCAGGAAGCCCTCTCCAAGGGTTTGCCCCAGACGGCCCTCGCCGAGCTTGAGCCCATCCTCCAAAGGGCGCTCAAGGAAAGGGCCTACGGCGAAGCCACCAGGGCCCTCGGCCTTCGCATCGCCCTAGAAGGCAACGTCCAGGGCAACAAGCCCGAGGAGAAGATCACCCGCCTCCAGGCGGAACTGGTCAAGGCGCCCGAGGCGATGAAGCCCGTACTGGAAGCCATCCTGGCCAACTGGTACTGGCACTACTTCCAACAGAACCGCTGGCGCTTCCTGCAGCGTACCCAGACGGCCGAAGCGCCGGGTCCGGACTTCACCACCTGGGACCTGCCGCGGATCCTGGCGGAAATCGACCAGCACTTCACCAAGGCCCTTTCCCACGGGCCGCGACTCAAGGCCACACCGGTGTCCGAGTACGACGCCCTGCTCCAGAGAGGCTCGGTGCCCGACGCCTACCGCCCCACGCTGTTCGATGTCCTCGCCCACAATGCGCTGGAGTTCTACGGCGCCGGAGAGCAAGGTGCTGCGGCGGCGGAGGACGCCTTCGAGCTCCGCAGCGACAGCCCCATCTTTGGGTCCTGCAGCGAATTCCTGGCCTGGGACCCCACCCCCACGGATGGGACTTCGCCAAAGCTCAAGGCCCTTCGACTCTATCAAGCGCTGCTGACCTTCCACGGCGAGGACAAGCAAGGGTCGGCCCTGGCGGACGTGGACCTGCTGCGGCTGAAATTCGGCCACAACCAGGCCGTGGGCGAGGACAAGGACGCACGCTACAAGGCCGCCCTGGCGCGGTTCGTGGAGGCATGGGCCCACCACGAAAGCTCAGCCCGCGCCCTGGCCACCTGGGCGGGCGTTCTCCAGCGAGAAGGGGCGCTCGTGGAGGCGAGAAGGCTGGCCGAGCGCGGGCTGAAGGCCTTTCCGGACACCGCAGGGGAGGCGATGTGCCAGAACCTCATCCGTCAGATCGAGGCGAAATCCGCCAGCATGCTCACCGAACGGGTGTGGAACACCCCCATGCCCACCCTCGAACTTACCTACCGGAATGTCACCGAGGTCCACTTCCGCGCCGTGCGTCTGGACTTCCTCACGCAGCTCAAATCCCAGCGTTGGAACCTGAACCAACTTGATGCCAATCGCCATCGCCCGCTGCTGGAAGGTACTCCCAGCTTCGCCTGGAGCGCCCAACTCCCCGCCACCGTGGATTTCAAGGAACGCACCGAAACGGTCCCGGTCCCCAAGGGCCTCAAACCGGGCTTCTATGTGGTCTTCGCCAGCCACGATCCCTCGTTCGAACAGAACGACAACCAGATCAGCATGGCCCCCGTGTGGGTCAGCCCCCTTGCCCTGGTGGTCCGCCACCGCCAGTACGAAGGCACCCTGGAAGGATTCGTCCTGGATGCACGAACGGGCGAACCCCTGAGGGGCGCCAAGGTCACCCCCTGGGAGCGCAAATCAGACAAATGGGTTCCGCACCCCCAGGCTGTCGCCACCGATGCGAACGGCATGTTCAAGATTGTCCAGGGAAAGGATGCATTTGCCTCCGTCGTGTTGCTGGCAGAACACCAGGGGCATCAGGTGTCCTCGGCCCAGGAAGTGGGTTTAAGCGGACCCTCCAATCCTGACCAAGCGAATGCTCAGACCGTTTTCTTCACGGACCGTTCGCTGTACCGCCCCGGCCAGACCATCTCCTACAAGGGCATCTGCATCCGCTTTGACCCGTCCAGGTCAAACTACGAGGTCCTCGCGGGCAAGTCGCTGACCGTTGTTTTTCGCGATCCCAACGGCAAGGCGATCGATCAGCACACCCACACCTGCAACGACCAGGGCGCCTTCAGCGGCACTTTCACCGCCCCGCGGGACCGCGTGATGGGAGGAATGTCCATCGTCGCTACGGAACCGGGGGGCAGCGCCCACCTCAGGGTCGAGGAGTACAAGCGCCCCAAGTTCCAGGTGGAGCTTGCCGCACCCCAGGAGGCCCCGAGGCTCCATGGGGAGGTGGTGGTCACGGGCAAGGCCATGGCCTACACGGGGGCGGCCCTCGGGGGGGCCAAGGTCAAGTGGCGGGTGGTGCGTGAAGTGCACTTTCCCCCATGGTGCTGGTGGGGGTACGGGTCTGGGAACCACCACGCCAGCCAGGCCATGGCCCACGGCAGTTCCCTGACGGAGCAGGATGGAACCTTCAAAGTCAGTTTCACCGCCAAGCCTGATCCCGCCGTGGCGGAGAAGGACGAGCCCGTCTTCCATTTCTCGGTGTTCGCGGATGTGACCGATTCCACCGGCGAGACCCGTTCGGAGCACAGGACCGTGCGGGTGGGCTACACGGCGCTGCAGGCCACCCTCTCGGCGGAGGCATGGCAGACCGTGGAAAGGCCCGTGGCGCTGAACCTCCACACCGCCACCCACGATGGGGAAGGCCAGGTGGCCGAAGGCACCCTGACCGTGTATGCCCTCAGGCAACCAGATAAGGTCCACCGCGCCAGCCTCACCCAGGGTTATTCCAACTGGGATTCCCACACCGGCCTTCCTTCACTTCCAAAGGCGGATCCCTCGAACCCCGAAACCTGGGAGCTGGGTGAAGCCCTGCGCACCTGGCCCTTCAAGACCGATACCACCGGCAAGGGGCACTTTTCTCTGAAGCTCAAGGCTGGGATCTATCGCGCCCTGGTGCAGGCCAAGGATCGGTTTGGCAAAGCCATTACGGCCCGGTTAAACCTCCGGATCCTGGACCCCAAGGCAACGACCCACCCCATCAAGGTTCCCGACCATTTGAATGCACCGACGTGGACCGTAGAACCTGGAGGCACCTTCCAGGCCCTGTGGGGCACGGGCTACGACCAGGGACGCTCCTTCGTGGAACTGGAATGCCAAGGGAAGGTGCTGAAGCGTTTCTGGACCGCACCCGGCGCCACCCAACACCTCATCCAGCATGGGGTGAACGAAGACCAGCGCGGTGGCTTCACCCTGCGCGTGACCTCCGTTCGGGAGAACCGCGCCTACCTCCACGAGCGGATCGTGGAGGTACCCTGGTCCAACAAGCAGCTCTCGGTGAAGTGGGAGCATTTCACTTCCAAGCTGGGTCCAGGCCAGAAGGAGACCTGGACGGCGGTGATCACGGCGCCCAACGCCACGAAGGCTGCGGCGGAGATGGTGGCAGGGCTGTACGACGCCTCCCTGGACCAGTACCTACCCCATAACTGGACGCAGGCCTTTGACTGCTTCCGGCGTGAAATCGAACGCACGCATTCGGTGTTCCAGAACAATGCCCACCCCTTCCAGCGGCTCTCCAGCTGGCGGGGGCCGGACCTGCGGTCTATCGATTGGCATTACCGCGGATTCCCCAGGGAGATCATCGAGAACTTGTGGGGATACAGTGATATGCAACTTCATAGAATCCCCGCTCCTAGATCGAGCGCGGCCGTGGCGTCGATTGCACCTCCTAGCGGTGGGGTTGTCGAAGTCGTGGCAGCTGAAATGGCCCCGGTAGACCAAACCCAAACCTCAACAGCCGCCAACTACAGCGGTGAGCGGTTGAGATCCCTTCCCGCACCTCCTCCCCCACCCGACCTCAACAAAGTCACCGCCCGGAAGAACCTCAGCGAGACGGCCTTCTTCTTCCCCCACTTGCTCGCCGACCAGGAGGGGGTGGTGAGGATGGAATTCACGATGCCGGAGGCCCTCACGGAATGGAAATTCCTTGGGTTCGCCCACGACAAGGAACTGCGCAGCGGCTTCCTCACGGGCAAGGCCGTCACGGCCAAGGACCTGATGGTGGAGCCCAACCCCCCGCGCTTCCTGCGGGAAGGGGACAAGGTGGAGTTCACCGTCAAGGTCAGCAACCAGTCCACGGAGACCCAGCGCGGCCGGGTGAAGCTGAGCTTTTCGGACGCGCGCACGGGCGAATCCCGGGATGCCCTCCTGGGCAATGTCCAGGACATGGAGCAGGCCTTCGAGCTCCCGGCCAAGGCTTCGCGCAGCTTCTTCTGGCGCATCACCCTCCCCGAGGGCTGCGGGTTCCTGACCTACAAGGCCGTGGGTGCCACGGCGATGCTGAGCGATGGGGAGGAGGGTTTCCTGCCCGTGCTGAGCCGCCGCATCCTGGTGACGGAATCCTTGCCCCTGCCCATTCGGGGCAGGCAGGTAAAGACCTTCGATTTCCCGAAGCTCCTCGCCTCGGGCGAGTCCTCCACCCTGCGCCACGAGAGCCTCACGGTGCAGATGGTGTCCCAGCCCGCCTGGTACGCGGTCATGGCCCTGCCCTACCTGATGGAATTCCCCTACGAATGCAGCGAGCAGACCTTCAACCGACTCTACGCCAATGTCCTCGCCCGCCACATCGCCAGCAGCGATCCGAAGATCCGCAGCGTCTTCGACCAATGGAAGGGCACCCCGACCCTGGACAGCCCCCTGGAGAAAAACCAGGACCTCAAGATGGTGGCCCTGGAAGAAACCCCCTGGGTCCGCCAGGCCCAAGTAGAAAGCCAGGCCCGGCGCGCTGTGGGCCTCCTCTTCGACGCCAACCGGCTGAACGAAGAGACGGGCCGCACCCTCCGCAAGCTCACCGACATGCAACTCAGTGACGGCCGATGGCCCTGGTTCCCCGGCGGCCCCCCCAGCGATTACATCACCCTCTACGTGGTCACGGGCTTCGGCCGCCTTCGGCATGTGGGGGCCGACCTGGATGTTTCGTCGGCAAAGAAGGCCCTTCAGGCCCTGGATGCCTGGATGGGCGAACGCCATGACCGCATCCTCCCCAAGGAGTCCTACGTTCCCAGTCCCACGGACGCGCTGTACCTCTATGCACGAAGCTTCTTCCTCAAGGACCAGGCGATCGCCGCCCCGCACCGGAAGGCCGTGGACTTCTTCCTCCGCCAGTCCCGGGAGTTCTGGCTCAAGGTGGACAGCCGCCAGTCCCAGGCCCATCTGGCCCTGGCGCTGGCGCGCTTCAACGCCTTCCACAGGTTGGAGGACACCACCCCCAAGGACATCCTGCGAAGCATCCAGGAGCGCAGCGTGCGCAGCGAGGAACTGGGCATGTTCTGGCGGGAACTGGAATTGTCCTGGTGGTGGTTCCAGGCCCCCATCGAGACCCAGGCCGTGATGGTCGAAGCCTTCGACGAAGTGATGGGCGATAAGCAAGCCGTGGAGGATTGCCAAGTCTGGTTGCTGAAGCAGAAGCAGACCCAGGACTGGAAGACCTCGAAGGCCACGGCCGATGCCATCTATGCCCTGCTGCTGAAGGGTTCCCCCAAGCTCTCCAGCAATGCCCTCGTGGAAGTCTCCCTCGGCGGCCAGCCCCTCAAGCCCGAGCAGGTGGAGGCTGGCACGGGCTTCTTCGAAAAGCGATTCGTGAAGGGTGAGGTCAAGCCGGAGTTGGGCCAGGTCACCCTCAAGAAGGTGGACGAGGGCGTGAGCTGGGGCAGCCTCCACTGGCAGTATCTGGAAGACATGACGAAAGTGACGCCCCATGAGGGCACCCCCCTGAAGCTCAAGAAAGCGATCTTCCTCAAGGACACCACGGCCAAGGGCCAGGTGCTGAAGCCCGTGACAGGGCCCCTCTCCGTGGGCGACGAGCTTGTGGTGCGGGTGGAACTGCGGGTGGACAGGGACATGGAATACGTCCACCTCAAGGACCAGCGGGGCAGCGGCACCGAACCCGTGAATGTGCTCAGCCGTTACAAATACCAGGATGGCCTGGCCTATTACGAAAGCACCCGGGACACCGCCAGCCACTTCTTTATCGACTACCTGCCCAAGGGCGTCTACGTGTTCGAATACTCTGTGCGCGTGCAGCTCAAGGGGGAATACCAGACCGGCATCGCCAGCATCCAGTGCATGTACGCCCCCGAGTTCAACAGCCACTCGGAGAGCCTGGGACTGGTGGTGAAATGAGCCAAACGGCCCGGGGGCAGGCGCAGATCGGCCAGGGTAGACTCGGGAATCCGGCCGTTCCAGGACCCGAATAATGGGTGCGCCATGACGTTTTCCTTCCTTCCCGTGTCCCTGCTCCTTGTGGGCCTGGTGGCCTCGGCCCAGGAAGGGCGACGAACCCCACCGAAGTCGGCAAAATCCAAGGCGAAATCCGACGCCCAACGGCTTGGTGGAGGGGTGGCAGGGACAGGCATGGCCGTGTCGGGCTCCCAAGTTTCCACGAGCAGGATCGTTGATTTTGGACCTCAACCAAATGAAACGGAAAAGCTCGAAATGAAGCTCCTGGAAAAGAGGCTTATTTCGGCCTGTATCGCCTATTTCAACGCGTTGAACATCGGTTTCTGGTATTCCATAGACCAAGGATCACTTAAGATCACCAATGGATCACAGATTTACGAGAACCCTTATATCAATAGAGAGAAGCTTTCCGAATGGGCCTTCTCGAATGTTGAAGGTCCATCTCCAGGGTGTTTCCTTTTTAGGATTTCGGCCAACATGAGGGATTACTCCACGGAGATACGCTTATCAAAACCATCGAAATTCATTTTTGGAATATGGTGTATGGCGCGAACAGGCATTCGAAACAAACGTTACGTTATTAATTTTGATTATATGGCAGGGGACGAAGGCTTCGAAGCCTCCGAGCAGGCGATCCGGAAAGTCATTTCGGAGGTCATTGCAACCATGCCCTCGACGCCGGAAACGGTCAAATCACCATGATCTGGAAACACAGGCACTCACTCGGGCGGGCGACCATGGAGCCAGGTTGGGAGCATCACAAGGATCGGATCGTGGGGTTCTGGGTGCAGTGATAGTTCTTGGTTGAGAACTGAAGCTTCACTCACCCGAGGATTTCACCAGATTCTCGGCGGAAAAAATCGAATTACCTTTTCCCCTTTGCAGGTCCATCAAACCAGGTCGATCTGCGCCACGCCCACCGCGCCATCCCTGTCCCAGCCTCAGGCCAAAAACCGCCGCACTTCCTCTTCCAGGGCACCGAGCCGGCTGGCTTCGATGGGGGCCATGAAGATCGTGTCGTAGCCTGAGACGCTGCCTGCCAGGGAGGGGAGGCCGGCCTGGTCCATGGCGACGGCGAGGGCCTGGGCCTGGCCGGGCTGGGTCTTGAGGATGAGGAGGCAGGGGTCCACCCGGCGGATGGCCGGGGTCTCCCCCCGCAGGCCGGCGATGGAGGCGGGGAGGACGAGGCCCCGGGGGCGGTAGACGCCCCCCACCTTGCGCACCTGGAGCCGCTGAAGGCGCCGGGAGAGGGTGGACAGGGTGAGGTCAAAGCCTTCGCCGTGGAGCAGGGACAGCAGGGTGCCCTGGTCCTGGATGGGTTGGGCTTCAAGGTGCTGGAGGATGGCCTGGTCCAGTTGCATGGCACCAGTGTGCAAATTCTTGCGAATTTGCACAAGGGGGTGCCCCTGACCTGTGATGGAATGGGCATCAGATTGCGGTTGAAGGGGATCCCACGCTGTTGCAAAATTTGCGATGTCCCGGCTCCGTGCCCTTTCGAAAGGAACCTTCCATGACCCTCAAGCTTCAGGACTTGGCCAAGGCCGTGCTGGAAACGGAATATGCCGTGCGGGGCCCCATCGTGGCCCGGGCCCAGGAGCTGGAGCGGGCGGGCAAGGAGGTCATCTACTGCAACATCGGCAACCCCCAGGCCCTGGAGCAAAAACCCCTCACCTACCTCCGCCA
>CAZPUI010000066.1:0-13863 GCA_964589695.1 uncultured Solibacteraceae bacterium
AACGAACTTTTCATTTGTGAGTTCAAAGCGGTTGAGATAGCCGCGGGCCACACCATCGCCGCTGAAGAAGAGTTCGCCGGTGATTCCGACTGGCACGGGCTGGCCGTGGCCATCCAGAATGTAGGCCTGGGTGTTGGCGAGGGGGCTTCCGATGGAAGGATCCCGATCGAGCTGGGAGGGGCAGAACAGGTAGGTTGCGCAAACTGTCATTTCGGTTGGGCCGTAACCATTGATCAGGCGTCGACCCTTTCCCCAACGCCGGGCCACAGCCAGAGAAAGTACATCCCCAGATAGGATGAGGGTTTCGATGGAGGGAAGGGTCACCTCATCGGGCATTGCGGCCAGGACCGAGGGGGGCAGCATGGCGTGGGTAATGCGGTGTTTGTCCACGAACTCGCCCAAGGTTTGGCCCACAGGAGGCACACCCGGGGGTGGAATGTGGAGTTCTGCGCCGGTGCTGAGGGCAAAGAGCACTTCGAAAACACAGGAGTCGAAGCTGAAGGGAGCGAACTGAAGGACGCGGCTGCCCACGGAGGCACCAAAAGAGGATCGCACTGATAGCAGATTGCGTAGGCCGCGGTGCTCGAGCATGACCCCCTTGGGAACGCCGGTGGAGCCGGAGGTGAAGATGACGTAGGCCAAGTGGTTGGGTCTCAGGCCGGACACACTGGGATTACACTCCGGTTGGTTTGGGAATCCATCGGCGAGATCCACCAGGGGGCGGCTTACCACTGTCCCTTCCAGGAGTTGCTGAAGGAGCCCGTTTTCCGTAACAAGGATGGCGGGTTGTGCGTCCTCGACCATGTGGAGGAGACGATCCTGGGGAAGGGAAGGGCTGATCGGAATGTAGGCACCGCCTGCCTTCCAGGTCGCAAGGGTAGCTACGACAAAGCCGAAACCGCGGTCCATACAGATGCCAACGCACTGGTCGGGCTGGAGACCCAGAGCTAGGAAGTGGTGGGCCAGGCGGTTGGCCCGAACATTGAGCTGGTCGTAGGTCAGGGTGTCCTCGCCATGGACCAATGCAATCGCTTGGGGAACCATGGCTGCTTGGTGTTCAAAGAGCGAGTGAGCCAGCTCGTCTTGGGGATATGCAACTTCCGTAGCGTTCCATTCCTGCAATATTCGAATGCGTTCGGTGTCGGGAATTACGCCAATGGCATGGGTCGGAACCTCTGGTGCGTTTTCAAGCGCTTCGGTCAGTCCCGCCAAGGCCTGGTGCAGTAGGTCGCAGATGCGTGATGCCTGGAGGTGGTCTTGGACAAGCACGGATAAGGTGAAACCCTCGCCGTGGTCGTCCACGGCAACCGCCAGTGGGTAATTGGTATGCTCTTCGCTCCAGAGGGCACTTACGCCGCCGGTCGGAACGGGTTCAGGGGCTGAATCCGCAGTGGGCAGGGGCGCTGAGTGGCGGTAGTTGAGAAGACTCGTGAAAAGAGGCGTGGGGGATTGCACGGCACTGCAACGTTGGGCAAGGGCCAAGGGCGCGTGCTCGTGGCGCATCAGTTCCGATAACAGTTCCTGGGTGCGCCGAACGCTCGACTCGACGGAAGACGCTCCGAGGGAGAGACGCAGGGGGAGGGTGTTGATGAATACCCCGATGGCATGGTGTGAACCCTCACTGCCGACCATCCGCCCGAAGAGCACCGTACCGAACACCACATCATCTCTTCCAGTCACCCGAGCGAGTACGAGACCCCAGGCCAAGTGCACAAGACTGGCTGCGCTGACGCCCAAGTGGCGGGCCCGTGCGCGCAATCGCGAGGAGAGTACGTTATCAACGTGTCTCCTGGAAGCATCCATGCCTCGGCCGTTGCCCTGCACATCGAGGAGGCCGAAGGGGGCTGTCGGTTCATCAATGTCGCCAAGGAGGTTCCTGAAGAACTCAACGTGCTCCTCGCGACTCACATCAAGGCGTGCCTGCGCGACGAGGTTTCTATAGGGTATGGCCTCAGGGAGATTCTCCTGATGCCCGAGAAGATGAGCCTGAATCTCCTCCCGCATGACTTCAAGGGTTGTGTGATCTCCGACGAGATGGTGCAGGAGGAGCATGGCCATCCATCGGTTCCCACTTTCGTCATGGGCCAAGATGAGTCTGAACAAGGGTGCCTGGCGAACATCGATTCGGTAGTGCTTCGGATCGAAACGCTTCTTGAGCTGGGTTGCAGCATCCTCACCCGGATCCAAACTGATCTCATCGAGGGGGATACGAACCGAACGGTGAACCACCTGTAGGGGTTCAGGGAGCCCCTCCCAATGCACGGATGTACGAAGTATGTCGTGACGATCCAACACATCCTGCATGGCTGCCAAGAACGAGTCAAGGCGGCTGCGCGTATCCACCGTGAAGAGACTGGGGGTGAGATAGGCGTCCCCTGTCGTGGACATGAGGTGATGGAAGAGGATTCCTTCCTGCAGCGGTGACAGGGGATAGATGTCTTGAACGTTGGCGGCTCCACCGGGAATCTGCAAAATCAGGCGATCCAGCGCATTCTCCTCGAGCGCCACCAGGGTCAGCATGGCTGGGGTGAGGCGAGTGGCTCCCATGGGGATCAGGTTGGGAGGGATCACCACCGGTGCCGGCGCTGCCTCAAGGCTCTGTGCCAGCTCTGCAAGTGAAGGTGCGGTAAAGATCCTGCGGACATCGGCAGGAAGCCCTTCACGACGGAGGCGTTCGGCCAGGGTGACAGCAAGGAGAGAATGACCCCCCAGGGAGAAGAAGTTGTCATGGCGTCCGATGCGGTCGATCCTCAGCAAGTCGGCCCAGATTGCAGACAGTCGCACTTCGAGGGCCGTGATGGGGGCTTCGAAGCTTCGGGTGACAAAGGCACCGAATTCCGGGGCAGGCAGGGCCTTGCGATCCAGTTTTCCGTTCGGCGTGAGGGGCAATGTTTCCAAGTGGACAAAGGCGGTGGGAACCATGTGGTCCGGTAGGTGGGCCTCCACATGGGTCCGTAGGTGTTCAGCCCCGGGGTCCTTTTCTCCGGTGAAATAGGCCACCAGACGGCGATCACCACGCACATCTTCTCGAGCTAGGACGACGGCTTGGCGCAGGTCTGGATGCTCGAGTAGTCGTGCTTCGATCTCCCCCAATTCGATCCGGAAACCGCGGACCTTGACTTGGAAGTCGTTGCGACCTAGGAACACAATATTGCCATCGGGTCGCCATCGGCCCAGATCACCCGTGCGGTACATCCTGGTATCAGGTTCGGATGCGTAGGGATCAGGGAGGAATCGCTCAGCCGTGAGCTCGGGGAGATTGAGATACCCCCGGGCCACGCCGACACCGCCGAGATGAAGTTCACCCACAACACCAATTGGTGCCGGGCGACCAAGGGCATCCAAGATGTAGATCCTTCCGTTCGAGATCGGGCGTCCAATGGGGGGATCGCCAGCCAGGTCGGGTTGGCATTCATACATGGAGGCACATACGGTGGCTTCGGTGGGGCCATAGGCATTTATGAGCTTACGGCCATGGGCCCATCGATGAACCAACGATTCTGCTAGCGCGTCTCCAGCCAGCACCAAAGTCCGCACAGGCCCAAGGTCAGCTCCTTCTGGAAGGGTGCCAAGTACCGGAGGCGAAAGCGTCAGGTGGGTTACTTGACCCTCTTCAAGGACCTGGAGCAGGGTCTCTCCCACCAGCAGCTGCCCTGCCAGCGGGATCACCAGAGTGGCTCCTGCACAGAGGGTCGCGAAGACCTCCCATACATGGGCGTCGAAGCTGAAGGACGAGAACTGCAGCACTCGGCTTGAGGGAAGAAGGTCCAGGTCTCGGGCTTCCACCTCCACCAGATTGCATATGCCACGGTGTTCCACCATCACGCCCTTGGCCCGACCTGTGGAACCGGAAGTATAAATTACATAGGCCAGGCTTTTGCATGTGAGACCCATGGATCTGGGGTCCAGGTCATGATCAGGGAACGAACCGAAATCCTGGTAAAGATCCAGTGTCGGTACGATGGTCACCAATCCGTCAGGCAGGTTTCCTGTGACCAGCAGGACCTTTGGTGCACTATCTTCCAACATGTGAGCAAGGCGCTCGACCGGGTACGCCGGATCCAAAGGCACATAGGCTGCCCCGGCTTTGAGTACGCCGAGAAGCGCTGCGATCATTTCTGGACTCCGCTCCGCACAGATGGCCACCCGGTCATCTGGGCGCAGGCCGATGCTCCGCAGGCGGTGAGCTAGGCGATTGGCCCTCTGGTTCAACGCTGCGTATGTGACGGTTTTATCGCCATAGAGAAGGGCCATGGCCTCTGGGGAACGCTCCACCTGGGCTTCGAACATTTGATGGATGCAGCAGTCATCATGGAATCGCGTTTGGGTGGCGTTCCAGGACTCCAGCAGGCGGGCGCGTTCAGAGGCGGGTATAACCTCCGCATCCAGCAGCGAAGTTCCATCCGGGCATTCGAGTGCGACCAGCAATGATGAAAGGGCCTGTTCCATGAACCCACAAATTTCTTGAGGGTTGATTCCTGATTGACATTGGGCTGTGAGACCAAATCCAGTCCCTAAGTCGTCCACGGAGAGGGTCAGTGGGTAATTGGTCCGTTCCTGCCCCATGAGTACGTGCACACCAGTCCAGGAGGCCCTCTGTGCGGGATCTTGGGGTGGGGCGGAGCCGCCATGACGATAGTTGAGCAGCGAAGAGAACAGAGGTGTGGGAGCGGGAACCCCGCTGCATCGCTGAGCCAAGGCCAAAGACGCGTGCTCGTGGCGCATCAGGTCCGCCAACTGCCGGTGAGTGTTTCTCACTCCCTCGGCAGGATCGAAGGAACTCAACCGGATGCGCAATGGAAGTGTATTGATAAAGAGACCAACGCCCCGTTCCGAACCACCTTGGCCCTGCATGCGGCCGAAGAGGACCGTTCCAAATACCACATCATCTCGGCCGGTGAGCCTCGAGAGAACCATGGCCCAAGCCAGGTGGGCGAGGCTGGCTGTGCTTACCCCAAGGTTGCGCGCCTGCTTTCTCAGCCGCTGGTCAAGGTCCTGCGATAACGCCGAATGCTGCTCCAGCAGGTCCCTTCCATCCCCTTGAACCTCCGACCACCCATAGGGAAGGGTAGGTTCCTCGACATCCCCAAGCATGGCCTTGAAGAATTTTTCATGCTGCTCTGGGGAAACCCCGAATCGTGCCTGCGCGACCAGGTGACGGTAGGAAACAGCAGGTGGAAGCTCCTTCTCTCGGTCCGTCAGGATTGCCTGGATCTCGCCATGAATGACCTCCAGCGTGGTGTGATCACCCAGCAGGTGATGCTGCAGTAGCAACAGTAGCCATCGCTCGCGGGCAGGTTCATAGGCAGTTACCAGCCGCAGCATGGGGGCCTGGGTCAGATCTAGGCGATGCCCACGCGGATCAAAGCGGTCAAGCAGTTGCTTCGCGCCGTCCTGGTTCGGATCCAGTTCCACGGTGTCGATCACCAGCGGGGCATGTCGCCAAACAATCTGGACTGGCTCTGGCAACTGTTCCCAGGCCATGGACGTCCGGAGAATGTCATGACGTTCTGTGACCCGCTGGAAGGCGGCCAGGAAAGTATCCATTCGTGCACGAGTGTCGAAGGCGAAGAGATACGGCAGCAGGTAAGGGTCTCCCCGTTCTGCCATACGGTGGTGGAACAGGATGCCCTCCTGGAGGGGAGTCAAGGGGTATATGTCCTGGATATTGGCAGACCCGCCCTCCACGGAGTTCACGATGAGATCTAGATCTGCCTGGTTCAGGTTCGCCCAGGGAAGCATGTCGGGCCGCAGTGCCGTGCAACCCTGCGGGATGCCACCGCCTAGCATTGGTTCCTGGATGGGCGACTGGCCGATACGTAGGGCAAGTTCCGACAAGTTTGAGGTGGTAAATACACTTCTGACATCCGCCTGGAATCCCCGCTGACTAAGCTTTTCCACTAGGCTTACTGCCAGGAGTGAATGCCCACCCAGCTCGAAGAAATTGTCCCTGCGACCTACTCTTGGAACCTTGAGGAGGTCCGTCCAGATGGATGCCAATATTATTTCACCATCGCCCATGGGGGGCTCGTAACCACGTGAGACGAAGGCGGTTCCCTCCGGATCTGGCAGGGCCCTGCGGTCGAGCTTCCCATTCGTTGTCAAGGGCAAGGCTTCCATGTGAACAAAGGCAGCTGGGATCATATGATCCGGAAGGCGCTCCAACAGGAAGCTCCTCAAGGATTCTGCTCCGGGGTTGATGTCTCCCGTGAAGTACGCAACCAGGCGCTTGTCTCCAGGTGTGTCCTCCCGAACGATTACCACCACTTGGTGGAGCTCTGGGTGCTCAAGAAGACTCGTTTCGATCTCTCCAAGCTCAATGCGGAAGCCCCGGATCTTGATTTGGAAATCGTTGCGACCAAGGTATTCCAATGTTCCATCCGGGAGCCAACGCCCCAAGTCACCGGTGCGGTACATTCGGGCGCCGGGTTCTGTACAGAAGGGATCGCGGAGGAAACGCTCCGACGTGAGGTCGGGTCGATTAAGATAGCCCCGGGCCACCCCTGCACCGCCCACGTACAGTTCACCGGTCACACCCAAAGGTACGGGTTGCTGGTGAGCATCGAGGACGTAAATTCTGAGATCAGGGATCCTGCATCCAATGGGACTGGGGCCACGCCGCTGGACGTCTTCTGCGTTAATTGGTCTGTACGTAACGTGGACAGTGGTTTCGGTGATGCCGTACATGTTGACAAGATGTGCGGCATGGTTTTCAGCTCGCTCAAACCAAGGGCGGAGGGTCGCAGTTTCAAGGGCCTCACCCCCGAAAATGACAAATCGGAGGTTGTGGTTTTCGCTGCTCCTGGCTTGGCTATCCATGAAGCGCATGAATGAACTCGGCGTCTGATTGAGGACGGTAATTCGGTTCCGACAGACCAGCTGATAAAACGCATCTGGGTTACGAGCTATGTCCGAAGAAACAACATGTAATTGGCCGCCATAAAGTAGGGAGCCCCAGATCTCCCATACCGAGAAGTCGAACGAATAGGAGTGAAAGAGGGTCCAGCGATCCTGGGCGTTGAAATGGAACCAACCATTGGTGACGGTGAAAAGACGAACCACATGTCCGTGCTCAACCATGACGCCCTTGGGCCTGCCGGTGGATCCAGAGGTGTAGATGACGTAGGCGAGATGGCGTGGCGTGATACCCAGGTCCTTTGGGTCGATATTGGTGTCTGGAAATTCATCGAAGGTGCGGGCCAAGTCCACTTGATGAAGGCTGGGCGGGATCTCCAGTTCAGCGGGAAGTGTGCCAAGGGTGAGGAGCACCATGGGATTGCAGTCCGCCAACATGTGGGCGAGGCGATCAGCCGGGTAGGCCGGATCCATCGGGACATAGGCGCCCCCAGCCTTGAGGATGGCTAGCAGGGCTACCACCATTTCTATGCCGCGTTCCACACAGAGGGCCACCCTGGTGTCAGGCCTTACTCCCAGGCCACGCAGGTGATGGGCCAGGCGGTTTGCACGGGCATTGAGTTCGGCGTAGGTGAGAGACATCTTGCCGAACACCACGGCCACAGACTCGGGCGAGTGTTGGGCCTGGCCTTCGAACAAGGTGTGGATGCACTGTTGCGGAGTCTGGTGATTCTCTGTGTTATTCCAACCGGTTGTTACAAGGGCTTTTTCGGACTCTGAAAGGATCGGAAGACGGGAGATCGGCAGCGTCTCATGCGCCACCATGGCCGTCAGTAGGTTATGGAAGCAGGTCAGGAATCGTTCGACGGTTTTTCGCTCAAAAAGCGCCTTGGCGTATTCAAGACTTCCAAGGATCCGGCCACCGGCCTCCCTCAGTTGCAGGCATAGGTCGAATTTGGCGATTCGGTGTTCAGAATCCGGAAGTGCTTCCAGGGTGAGGCCTGGGAGCTCGAGGCGTCCTCCCTCGTTGTTCTGCCAAGTGAAGACGACCTGGAAGAGAGGGGTGTGGGCCAGACTGCGAGCTGGGTTAACCAGCTCCACGACCTGCTCGAAGGGCAAGTCTTGATTTGCTTGGGCTTCAAGAGCGCACGCTTTCACTCGGGCCAGGAGGCCGGGAACAGTTGGATCACCGGTGAGATCCAGGCGCAGGGCCAGGGTATTTACGAAGAACCCAATCAATCCCTCAATTTCTCGACGACCGCGGTTGGCGGTGGGGGTGCCGATGACGAGGTCTTGTTGGCCCGAGAGGCGAGAGAGAAGGATGGCCCAGGCTGTGAGCAGGGTCATGAAAAGGGTAGTACCGTGCCTTAGGCTCAGATCTCGCAGGCAATCTGCGAGGGGGATGTCCAGCACAAGGGGCACCGCACTCCCCTCGTAGTTCATGAGGGCAGGACGGGGGTGATCCTGGGGGAGCTCCAGCAGTGTGGGGGCTCCAGAGAGTGACTGTTTCCAGTATTCGGCCTGAGCCTGGAGCAGGGGACCAGAAATCCAGCGGTGCTGCCAAAGGGTGTGGTCGGCGTACTGGATTTCCATTTCCGGAAGTGGATCCTCCTTGCCCTGTGAAAAGGCGGTGTAAAGAGCGCTGAATTCATTTATGAGCACACCAATGGACCAGCCATCGGACACTATGTGGTGCATGGTCACCAGCAGGGTATGAAGGTCTTTAGCTTCTTGCACAAGGCGCCCGCGCACCAGCGGTCCAAGCTCCAGATCGAAAGGTTCTGCAGCCTCCTCGGCCATGATGATTCGCAATTCCTCTGGAGAAGTGACCTCCTGTTCCATGAGAAGAAAATTGACGGAATCCGAGGGCGCGATGACCTGGATTGGCTCATCTTCTGCACGTCGGAACGTGGTTCGAAGGGACTCGTGGCGCTGGAGGATACGGTTCAGGGCAGCCTTCAGTGCCTCCCGGTCCAAGGTCCCTCTCAGGCGCAAGGCACCAGGAATGTTGTATGCGGAATTTGCGCCTCCAAGCTGGGCGAGAAACCACAGACGTTGCTGGGCAAAGGAGAGGGCCAGACGCTCCGGTCGAGCTACAGGTCGCACCGATGGCAGGCCCGTGGAGTGCGCACTCGCCAAAGCTTGTGCGAAGTTGGCCAGCTCTGGGTGTTGGAAGAGCATGGTCATTGGAACGTCGATTCCGATGGCCTGCCGTAGGCGGGAAAGGTGTCTCACCGCAAGGAGGGAATGTCCCCCCAATTCAAAGAAGCTGTCGTTTCGACCTACCTTTTCCACACAGAGGAGCTCACACCAGAGGGTGGCCAAGGTGTTCTCAAGCTCACCTCTGGGCGGCTCGTAGGTCTGAGTGTGAAGAGCATCTGCATCCGGAGCTGGCAGGGCCCGGCGGTCTACCTTGCCGTTGGCATTGAGGGGCAGGCTCTCTAACACCACGAAAGCTGTGGGGATCATATACTCCGGTAGGCTTTCAGCAAGGTGGGCTCGAAGGTCTTCCACTTCGACTTCCTGAGTGGTGCAGACGTACGCTACCAGTCGCATATCACCTGGGACATCCTCCCGGGCCAGGACCATCGCCTGGCTGAGGTCAGGATGTTCCAGAAGTCGGGCCTCTATCTCCCCCAGCTCGATCCTAAAACCACGCAACTTGATCTGGAAATCGTTCCGACCGATAAATTCTAAGTTGCCATCGGGTAGCCAGCGGACAATGTCACCGGTCTTGTACATCCTTGCGCCGGGAACGGAACTAAAGGGGTCAGGTAAAAAGCGCTCCTCAGTGAGCTCGGGGCGGTTCAAATACCCCAGTGCGACACCATCTCCACCAATATAAAGCTCTCCCACCACACCGATGGATACAGGTTGGCCCAAGGGGCCCAGCACATACGCCTGCGTGTTGGAAATCGGGCGGCCGATTGGAATGGTTTGCGTACCGCTGACGACCTCGCTCACCTCATGGGAGAGGGCAAAGGTCGTCGTCTCTGTGGGGCCGTAGACATGTAGAAGAGATCCGGGTTTTCCTGCACGAATAACCCTCTCGAAAGCACTGGGATCATTCCTTTCTCCGCCTGTGAGAAGTACCCGAAGTTGCGCAAAAGCTTCTGGAGCGATGGCTGCGTATTGATTAAATAGCGCTGTGGTGATGAACAGTACCGTGATCCCTTCGGCCTTAAGGGTCGTCATGAAGGAAGCAGCGTCGAGAAAGGTCTCCTGGCTGACCACAACAACACAGCCTCCATTGAGAAGGGGGCCCCACACTTCCATGGTAGATGCATCGAAAGCGGGATTAGAAACGAAGGCCACACGATCGTTCGGCTGGAAGGAGGTGTATCCGTTGTTAAGGACCAGTCTGAGGATGGCCCTGTGTGGCACCACGACACCTTTAGGGGTTCCGGTGGAACCCGAGGTATACATCACGTAGGCCGGAGCTTCGCCGGGCACTGGGCATTGGAAATGGTCGGAAAAGGGATTCCCGTCCTGGGGGATCAGATCCAGGTCAACCCTTATGGTTCCTTCAAGTCTGGGCAAAGATATTTCAGAGACAGTTAATAAAACCGGCGCTTGACTGTCCTTAAGAAGGAAGGATATGCGTTCCTTGGGGGAGGAAACCTCAATGGGGACATAGGCTGCGCCTATCTTGAGAACGGCCAATTCCGAAATCACCAAATCGAACGAACGTACCATGCATGTGGCAACCCTGTCGCCGGTTTGCACCCCAATGGATCGTAGATGGTGGGCAAGTCGATTGGCGCGGATGCTGAGCTCTGAGTAGGTGAGGGTGGTGTCACCCGTTGCCAAGGCAATTGCATGGGGCATCTGTGCAACGTGAGATTCGAAGATTTCATGAACCGAACAGTCCTTGGGATAGTCAGCAACCGTGGTATTCCAGGTCTCAAGCACAAGGACGCGTTCCGCTGCAGACAGCACATTCAAAGAATGGACTGGTGCGGCCGCATTCAGTTCCACGGCTTCCCCCAGGCTGGCCAGGGCCGTGTGC
Source organism: uncultured Solibacteraceae bacterium (assembly GCA_964589695.1). Classification (GTDB taxonomy): domain Bacteria; phylum Acidobacteriota; class Holophagae; order Holophagales; family Holophagaceae; genus CAZPUI01. The sequence goes on from CAZPUI010000066.1 coordinate 10,865, forward strand.
ATCAGTCCACAAATGCGGTCAGGATCGAGGGTTTCATGAACCTGGACCTTCAAGGCGAAACCTTGACCGAGGTCATCCACGGACATGGTCAAGGGATAGTTCGTTCGCTCCTGGGTTGTCAGGAAACGCATGCCCTCCCAGTTCTGCCGCGCCTCGGGGGTCAAGGGGGCGGTCGCATTGGTGCCGTGGCGGTAGTTCAGCAAGGTTGTGAACAGCGGGGTCGGTGGTGGAACAGCACTGCAGCGCTGGGCCAGGGCCAGCGAGGCATGCTCGTGAAGCATGAGCTCCACCAAAACCTTGTGTGTTTTGAGCACCGCTTCGGATACGCTCATTGTTCCCACATGAAGTCGGAGTGGGAGGGTATTGATGAAGAGGCCCATTCCCTGTCCAGCACCGGCACGACCTTGAATCCGCCCGAACAGCACCGTCCCGAAGACGACATCCTCTCGCCCCGTGAGATGGGCAAGGACCATGGCCCAGGCCAGGTGTGCAAGACTGGCTGGGCTAACACCAAGTCGCCGGGCACTTTCTCGCAGTCGAGTCGCTACCTCCGGCTCTACAACCAGGTGGGATTCAAGGATTTGGTGACCATCCCCCCGGATATCCAGCAGACCATAGGGGGCTGTGGGTTCATCCACATCCCCTATCAGGTCGCGGAAGAAAATCTCATGTTTATCCCTTGCCACACCGAAGCGCGTCTGGGCCACGAGGTCACGGAAGGGCACGGGTTTGGGCAAACTGGCAGCCTGGCCCGACAGGCAGGCCGAGATCTCATCCCTGACCAAATCCAGCGAGGTGTGGTCACCCGCCAAGTGGTGAAGGCGCAGGAGAAGCAACCATTTACCTCGATGTTCATCATGCGTGGCGGCCAAGCGAAGGAGGGGGGCTTGGGCGAGATCAATTCGGTGATGGCGGAAATCAAACCTTCGTTTAAACGCTTCGATGGCGTCTTGGCCTGGAGGTAATTCGACTTCCTCCACAGGAAGGTCGACCTGACGCCATACAACTTGGACGGGTTCAGATAGTTCCTCCCACAAGATTGCCGTGCGAAGAATGTCATGGCGTGTCACCACGAATCTCAGTGCGGTAATAAAAGAATCCAGGGTGGACTTTTGGTCGAAGATTACCAGGCTATTGAGCAGGTAGGCGTCCCCTTCTTGGCTTGAAAGGTAATGGAAGAAAATACCTTCTTGAAGCGGGGATAGCGGGTAGATGTCCTGGACATTGGAGGCTCCACCAGGCACATGGGCCACAATTGTCTGAATTTCATCGTCGGTAAGGCTGACCAAGGGGAGCATGTCCGGGGAGATGGATGTGCAACCTTCCGGAATCAGGTTGGGTGGAACGGCTGTAGGAGTGGATGCTGGTACCATGCATTGGGCCATGCCCGCCAATGTTGGTGCCATGAATACTGCGCTAATATCACAGGCTATTCCCCGGCCCCTCAACCGATCGAGAAGGCGGACGGCGAGCAAGGAATGACCCCCCAGTTCGAAGAAATTGTCGCGCCGACCCACGCGATCCACCGGCAGCAGGTCGAGCCAGATGCCAGCCAGGAATGATTCCATTTCCCCAATGGGGGGTTCGAATAGGGTGGTCTGAAATGCCTCTTCCCCTGGAGCAGGGAGGGCACGTTGATCCAGTTTCCCATTGGGTGTAACGGGCATTATGTCAAGTCGAACGAATGCAGCTGGGATCATGTATTCGGGGACATAATTGGACAAATGTTGTCTCAACGCCTCGGCGTTCAGTCCAGAGTCACCAGTGAAATAGGCCACCAGACGCATTTCGCCCGTCCGGTCCTCCCTGGCTCTCACCACAGCTTGGCGGAGGCCAGGGTGTTCAAGAAGGCTGGCTTCGATCTCTCCCAGCTCAATCCGGAAGCCCCTGAGCTTGACCTGGAAATCATTACGTCCTCGGAACTCGAGGGTGCCATCCTCACGCCATCGGCCAAGGTCGCCTGTGCGGTACATCCTTTCGCCTGGCGAGGGGTTAAAAGGATCGGAAAGGAAGAGCTGGGCCGAAAGTTCCGGCCGGTTCAAATATCCTCGGGCCACGCCCACGCCCCCCAGATGGATTTCGCCTTCCACGCCTGGAGGGACAGGGCGGCCAAAGCGATCCAGAAGGTAGATCTTGACATTGGAGATGGGTCGTCCGATGGGTGGATCGCCTTGGAGGTTGGGCGAACACTCGTGCATGGAGGCACAGACTGTGGCCTCGGTGGGACCGTACGCATTGATAAGTTTGCGACCCTGAGCCCAGCGGTGGACCAGTTTCTCTGAAAGCGCTTCGCTGGCCAGCACGAGTGTGTGCACGGATTCAAGATCATCGCCCTCTGTGATGGAACTCAGTACTGAGGGGGAGATGGTTAGGTGAGTTACTTGACTCTGCTTTAACACCTCGATGAGTGTTTGGCCAATTAGGAGTTGGTTTGGTTTGGGGACCACTAATGTGGCTCCCGAGCAGAGGGTCGCAAACACTTCCCATACATGAGCGTCAAAACTGAAGGAGGAGAACTGAAGGACGCGGCTAGACGGCAGGATACCTAAGTCTCTTATTTCCACATCAACCAGGTTGCAAAGTCCCCTGTGTTCCACCATAACGCCCTTGGCTCGACCAGTGGACCCGGACGTGTAGATTACGTAGGCCAAATTTCTTGAGGTAAGACCCAGGTCACATGGTTCGATGTTATCGTCCGGATTCTCATGCTCTGCAGCCCTCAGATTAATTGTTGGGACGGCGGTTTCCAGCCCCTCAGGCAGGGGGCCTGTGCTCATCAGAATTCTGGGTGAACTATCCTCCAGCATGAATGCCAGACGTTCCGTGGGGTAACTTGGGTCAAGCGGTACGTAGGCGGCTCCCGCTTTTAGGACGCCAAGCAGTCCGACGATCATCTCAGGACCCTTGGACGCACATATGGCGACACGGTCATCTGGGCGCAGGCCGAACGTGCGCAAGTGGTTGGCGTGAACGCTCCGCGTGCCGAAATCCGCCGGGAA
>CAZPUI010000067.1:0-13850 GCA_964589695.1 uncultured Solibacteraceae bacterium
GCATGATCACGCCCCTCAGCTGGGTGGAACGGGTGCCCACCTACAAGGAGAAGCTCCAGAACTCATCGGCGGACCTGGGCAGCTATGGCTTCCTTGGCTACCCCATCCTCCAGGCGGCGGACATCCTCATCTACAAGGCGAACAAGGTGCCCGTGGGGGAGGACCAGCTCTTCCACCTGGAGCTCACCCGGGAGATCGGACGACGCTTCAATTTCCTCTATGGCACCGAAACCTTTCCGGACTGCCAGGCCGTGCTCACCCAGGTGCCCAAGGTGCCGGGCATCGATGGACGGAAGATGTCCAAGACCTACGACAACGGCATCTACCTGCGGGACACCCCGGACCAGATCCTCCACAAGTGCACCCGCCAGATGCTGTCCGATACGGCCCGGGTGCGAAAGAGCGATCCCGGGAATCCCGAGATCTGCAATGTCTTCACGTTCCACAAGCTTTTTTCCGCGCCTGAGACCGTGGCCGAGGTAGCCGAACAATGCCCCAAGGCTGGCATCGGCTGCTTCGACTGCAAGAAGCGCCTGGCCGAAGCCCTCGTCGCCCGCATCGAGCCCCTGCGCCTCAAGATCGAGGACAACCTCGCCCATGAGGACCGCCTGAAGGACGTCCTGCGCGACGGTAGCGCCCGCGCCCGCCAAGTTGCCCACACCACCATGGAAGAGGTCCGGGACGCCATGAAACTCCCGCGGCTCTAGGTCCCCAGGGGAATTTTCGCTTGCCGTAATCCCCGCCACTGCTACACTATCCGTCTGGTTCCTTAGCTCAGTTGGTTAGAGCAACGGACTCTTAATCCGTGGGTCCAGGGTTCGAGTCCCTGAGGAACCACCACTGAACACAATACTTACGGCCACTCTTCGGGGTGGCCGTTTTGCTTATCCTGCGTCAGCCCTGCATTAAGGTCGGGTGTGGTGGTTCACCTGGAGTCACCCCCGGCGATGGGGCCACGTCACGCAGTGCGCACTGCGTGATTCCGTGCGTGAAGCCGGCCATTCGCCCCTGGTTCGCACTGCGAACCTGCGTGCGAACCTGCGTGCGAACCAAAGGGCCTTGCGCGAAAAATATCCGGGGATGCACTGGGACTGCAGCACACGCGAACAGGGCCCCACGATGGGACCCCGCCTGCAGGAATCGCCCCTCCCGTTCCGAAGTTAGGGCGCTCCTTCGGCTTTTTCCTGATCGTCCGACATATCCATGCTGATCGTGATGCAGGCCAATACGTCGAGAGCAGTGTCCCCGGTGGATTGGGCCGGCGGAAGGAGCTTGGCTACTTCGAGGCTTGCTTCCACGTGCCTTGAGGACGTCCTGTGAAGCTCCTTCCCGGTAAGAAGGCCCCGCACCGATGACGCACAGTGGTCCGCCGCTTTTCGGCTCGCGGCCCAAACCAGGATGCGCAACGTCCTCACTGGGACGGGGATCAGATCACGATCCGTCATGCCAGCCCCCGCTTCCAAAGGTCCCCGCCCGTCCGCATTTCCTCGGCCAAGACCTGCCGCACCGCGGCCTTGATGCCCTGGCCCATTTTGCGGCCCAAGTCACTCCCGCCCGAGGCATCCACCGTGGCCTGGCCGCCGTTGTTGGTGACGTTCACGACCACGTTCACACGCTCGGCGGAACGCATGCCGGACAGGTTGCCCCCGCCCATGGGGATCCCCTGGCCGACGCCGCTTGAATCGAATGACGTGTTCGTTGCCACGCTCGCGCCGCCGCCCCATGCCCCGCCGATCATACCGAAGAGTTGTTGGAACGTGCGCTGCATGCCCAGCCGTGCCAGGTCTGCCAGCATCGCGTTGGTCATTTCGCGCCAGCCCATCTTGGTACCGGTCACGAATCGCGCCATGGCGTCCTCCATGTGGTCGGACGCCAACACGAAGGTGTCTTCGAGGAATGCCCACGTGGCGCTGCCCTGAGCCCGGATCTCCCGGAACGCCTTGTTGAAGGCCTGGGGGCTGAGCTTGTCCCGCACGGCCACCAGCCGCTCCAGATCCTGCTCCGCGTAGGCGCCCGGGTTGTAGCGACTCTCGACGCCAGCGGCGAACTTGGCCCACGGGTCGTCGTAGGGCGTAGTCTGGCCGGGCTTGATGGATGCCATCAGCCGCTGGCGCTCCTTGAACGCCTCGTTGCGCTCTTCCTCGGCCTTGGTCGCTGCCTTGACCTGCAGGATCTCCTGCACCAGCACGTTGGCCCGCGCCTGCTCCTTGCCCGTCAGCCCCATCTGGGCGACCCGGATCTTGAGCAGCCATTCCTCGCCCAGTGCCAGGCGGTTCAGCTCATCCTGGAGGCCGGAGACGGCGGTTTTCTGGCGCTCGTATTCCTTGGTGAGGTCCTTGACGATGGCAAGCTTCGCCTGGGGCTTGACTGTATCAGAGCGCCCCGGGACAGCATCGCCGAACTCAACTGCTGCCAGTGCATCCATGTAGCGCTCCAAGGACGTCGTCCCACTCGCAAGCTTGTCGGCGCGCGCGTCCAACGCCATGGCCCCGCCCTGCATCATGGTCTTCATGATGTCCAGCCCCTGGGCGCTGTATTTCTGCCCGGGGATGAGCGCGAGGAACTTGGACATACCCTCGGCCTGGATTGCGAACATGCGCAGCGATTCCGCCGCCAGGTTGGTGATCATGACGTGCGCCCCGCGGATGGCGTCAGTCGCCAGAGCGGCCCCCAGGCCGATGCCTTGGATCGTCCGCTTGACCAGCAGCAGGGGCTCCACCACCCCAACCGCATCCGAGCCAAGCCCGAGAACTTCCTTGCCCAGGCCGATGACCGCTGTGGTGGTTGCGCCCATGGACCCGGCCAGGGAATCCAGATCTTTCTTGTTGGCCACGACCCACTCGTGCATCGCCTTGAGGGCCTTGGTGTATTCCTGGACCATGGCGGATGTGGTCGGCAGGAACACGTCCCCCACCGCCACCTGCAGGTCCTGCTCGTAGCGAGCCAGCGATGCGACCTGCTTCCCGGTGGTCCCCATCGCCGCCTCGTAGGCGCCCGCGATGTCCTTCCCCTTTTCCATCACCACGTTGGTGCGCGCCTGGGTCTTCTCGCGCTCCGTCAGTTCGGCGGTGGTCTTCTTGAGCTCCTTGGCCAGTGCCTTGTAGGAGTTTTCGAAATTGACGTTGATGCCGATGGTGCGCAGGATCTCCGTCTGGCCCGACTGAATGCCGTAGATCATCCGCTGGAACGCTTCGGAGCTGTTCAGGTTGCCAATGACCGCGGCATCCTGCGCGATGCGGGCGAGCTGGGCCGACTTGCTCAGGTCCATCTGGGCCGAGGTCATCATGTTCAAGGTGTTCAGACTCTCGATGGCGCTGATACCCGTCGCCATCAGGGACTTCTGGAACTCCTGCATCTCCCGCGTCGAGTAGCCGGCGTTGTTGCCCAGCACGCCCATGACTACGCCCAGGGTTTCGTACCTGGCCGCGAGCATGGCGGCGTCTTTTACCATCCCGGCAACGCCCCACGATACATAGGCAGCCACCAACGCTTTGACGCTGTTGGTCAGCCCGTCGAGTGCCCGCGTGGTGGCGTCGATGCCTTCGGGCTGGACCTTGACCTTGAGGGTTGCGATGTCAGTCATGGGCGGGTCCCCCTCAACAGTCGAGTTATGCAAGCGCAACGCAGGATTGAATTTCCAGGTCTAGCTTTAATGTTGATTTGATGTTGTTTAATATCTCTGATTGTCTGACATAAGATCAGGCATTGATTGCTGTAGTCGCCAGAGGTGGCGCTCATTGGTCACCCCGCTTGTTGTGAGGGGGGGCGAAGTCGATGATCAGGGGTTCAGTCCTGGTTGCTGGGCTCTCCGCGAGCTCACCGTATAGTCGGATGATCTTCATGGGTGCCTCCAAGCAATAATTAAAAATTACAATACAAATTAAACAATATGGAAAAATTCACCGATCGTATTGATTTACATGAAAGCAAAAAACGTTCCAATTCTGTAAGTTGCTTACGGTGAGTGCTTTGTGTAGGTATAGACGGATCGCGCTTGATGCGTCTATATATAAAGAAACATATTTTGGTTAACGATAATTTTTTGTGATTTATTGAATTTGTCGCTGTTTTAACGTAAGATTCAGTATTTTGCTTCTCCACACAAAGTGACATGCGCCTGTCGCCCCCGAACAGGTAGTGGGATGATCTCCTTCCGATCAACAGCGTTTCGCGGAAACTGGTCTTCGGTGACATCTCCACCCATGCCCGCGCTCGTTCCCGCAAGGCTGCCCAGGTCTCGCCGGGGCGCTGGATGAAGGAACCGGCATCGCTTGGGCCTCGCTTGGCCTCAAGAGCCACCAGGCGACGAACCAAGGCGCGGCTCATCGCAGTGCCCTCTTGAGTTCGCGAAGGGTGTCGAGCAGGATCCACAACGCCAGGGCGGACCAGGCCACCAGCAAGACGGTGTTCATGATGCCCTCCTGGCGCTGATGCACCGGCAAACAATCACAGGCTGTCCCTGATGGGCTTTCAGGAAGGCGCGGCGCTCTGCCTCTGCCTCATGCGTGCCGTCGAGGTGCCGCTGGACCAGAATGGCCGTGGGCGCCATCGGTTCAGCGTCCTGGCGCATGGCTTCCAACCTCGTAATTCTGTGCCACAGCCTGCGGCTCATTCGGTCACCTTCGGGCAACAGGTGCAATCTGGGAATGAAACGGCGATCGCAGCGGTGTCCCAGTCTTCGGGCTTGGGCTCGCCTGGGAACCAAACGGAAATGGTGTCCTTCGTCGGGCGCTCCAAGGCCTTCAATCGGCGATCCAGAGCGCGGCTCATTGTTCACCTCGCTGTTGTAATTCCAGGGCCTCGATGCGCTTCTCGAGCTCGCCTTCCCGAATGATGTTGGTGAGGGTGGCGCAGCCGTAGATCAGGCATCGGCCCACGTTGGGATCCATGGTCCCTGCCTCAATGCATCGCATGTAGGCCGCCAGAGCCTTGCGCACGTCTTCAGCGCTCTTGAACCTTCGTACCGCTGGCATCCTACCCCCCCTCATGCAGAAGCCCACCAGCGGCCCGTTTGAGTCCGTTCTGGTGGGCATTCTTGGTGATGGTTCTGGGCATCACATCCCCGTGGTATTGAATGCGTCGATCTTGGCTTGGATGTCGGCGATCTCGACCTTTAGGGCTCGTCCTTCCTTGCCTCCATCCTTGGCAAGCTGGAGCTCTTCCCACGCTTCCATCAGGGTCATTTTTTGAAGGCGGGCGCGCCGGGCTTTGCCTTCCTCATACTGCTTTGTGGCCCGGACTCTGCACGATTCGGTTTCAAGTGACACGGGGGCGCCAAAATCGTCGTACTTCCACACGCTGCCCGTGTTTCCAGCCCAGGTCCGCACTTCCAAGCCCACCTTGCTAAGGGTGCATCCTGCAAGGGCGACATCGTAGGCGGCCTTCTCAACCTCCTCGATGCCAGGCAGTGGCAGTGCTTGAAGCGCAACCCCATGGAACTTGGAACCAGGCTGAAGCGGGAACCCATCGTCGTTCACCCGGCCCATCAGGCAGGCATAGACAAGCGGCCAGTTCCGAACATGGACGGCGTCATCCAGTACGGCTTGAAGGGATCCGGGATCACCTGCGACAAGCTGGGTTTCCTGCATCGCGTTGGACCAACGGAGCTGCTCATCCTGGGAAGCTCCCAGCGACGGACGAGCAATGGAGCGGAGAACCTGCATGGGGCGGCGCCACTGCGCCAATTCTTCGGCGAAAGTCTTCATCCCGATCTCGCCTTGGGCAATCAGCGCACGGATTTCAGGGGCGGACCGCAACGGGGTGACGTTCTGCTGAATCCATTCCGAGGACCTGGTCTTGTCACCGGTGACGGTCGCGATCTTCTGGCGGTTCGAGGCGGCAAGGACGAATGCACGATCGGAGCAGCTCACAATTTGCGCGGCGAGTTGCTGCATTGCAGATGCGGTAAGCATTTAGGCGCTCCAGTGGGCCCGAAGGGCCATGAGTGTGGTTTCTGCGGCATCAAGGGCGTCGTTGGGGCGGACCACCCTGGCCTGGATGACCTTTAGCTGGCGTTCAGCTGTCTCCAAGTGGCGGGCGATCTCTTCCTGGGCCCTTGCGGGAGGGAACAATCCCCGGATGGTCTGGAACCCAGCAGGCAGGCCCTTGAGGGTCTCCAGGAGCTGCTCAAGGTCGGACGGTGAAAGGTTGCAATGGTGGCTCATGCGGCGTCTCCTTCGTGGTTGTGACGGTCTTCGGTGGCCCAGGCCACGACCTCATTGCGGATTGATTCCAGGTGCGTCTGCACCTCAACTCGTGCTGGGCATTCGGGGATGGCTTTCAGTGCGTTTTCGCACTCCTCCAGGCGCCCCAGAATTCGGTGGCGTCGGCGGCGGGCTGGGTCTCTCATGAACATGTGTCACCTCAACCCAATACTTGGGCGGTAGGTGTCGCGCGTGCTTGCATTTATGTGCGACTTTCTAGGCCGCCTTGTGGCGGTGGCGGCGCCTGTAGACCGTGGATCGGCTGCACCCCAAGCGGTCAGCGGCCTTGGTGGCACCAAACGGCAAGAGCTCATCGGCGCGGGCATCTTTCCGAATCTGTTCCAGTTCCCGCCGGCTCGGGAACCGCTGGCCTTGCAGGGCATCGGCATCACGGCACTTCTCGGAGATAAGCCTTGCCCAGGATTCCGCCAGGACTGGATCACCCGTGACGCCCTCGAGGAACTCGCGCAGAACTTCGCGCAGGGTTCGCAGAGTGGCGAGAGACTTGGCGGGGCGGCTCATGCGGCACCCTTTCGGATATCCCGGAGCTCGGCCTCCATGCGTGCCACCAGGTCGCGCTCGAGCCTCAAGAGCCGCTCGAGCCGGAAAACCCGGTCGGTTAGTTCGGCGATCCGAATCAGGGCTTCGCGAAGTTCTTCTTCGTAGTTCATCGGGTACCCCCCGGCCGGGACCCGCGGCGCCAGGCTTCGAGGCAGGCCGTGAGCATGGCCTCGCTGCCGAAGTTGGGAGCCAGTTCTTGAGCGATGGCGCCAAACCAGTCGTCCAGGTCTTGTTGCCGCACCTCAACAAGGTCAGCCGTAGCACGGGACCTTCCAAACTGGTCGTAGACGTCGGACTGGATTGCCGGCCAGTACGCGCTTTGCATTAGCACCCTTGCCAAGCCGACGGGCAGGGTGACGGTCTCGGGCTTCCTGGGGGTCATGGAAGCCCCCCGGGGCCCACACATGCAGGCATGACGCAGGAAGGTGGGTTGAGATACCAGCATTTACCAGCATAAATGCGGACCCTAGCGTGTTCGAATCTCTGACTGATACTCAGATGTACGGGATCACCCTGAGGCATGCCAGGAGGGGTAGGCAAAAGGGGTAGGCACCCTAAAGGGTAAATCTGCCTGCCTACCCCCCCGCGGAAGGTCCGGCAAACCACCCCTTGGGGAGGGTGGTTTTGCCGTGATTCCCTGGGCAAAGTAGGCAAGCAAGAAGGCATGCCTACCTTAAGCAGACTGTTGATAATTCTCATCTTCAGCCCCTTCCGAGTAGGCTGGTTCATCCCCTTGCCTACCAAGTTCCTGGATCTTCTCGAACCCCTTGACCGTGAGTTCCGTACTCTTCGGCTGAAGCCAGCCATGCCGACGCCTCAAATCCTGGATGGCACCTTTCACTTTGTCCTTCCCCTTGGGATCCCCCGGGTAGAGTTTTTCGGCGATGGTCGCCTGAGGGACCCCACGGTGAATATCAAGCAGTAGCTTTTCCGACCGCGTGAGTTCATCCAAGGCCGCGCTTCCGCGGATGGTTGCCAAGGCTTTGTCCCCTCCTGGCGTCTTCGTCCAGAGCCCTGCCAATTGGGCATGCTCCAGCAAGAGCCAAGGGCTCAGGGGTCCATCGTTGATTTTCGTGAGACCGACAACCGCATAGAGCCTGTGCGAGTTGGTTGCCTCCAGTCCGGCCTTCCCGGCTTCCACTGATGTGATCCACCCGAACTGTACGACGGCCCGAGCTGATCCCACAAAAGCCCCAGCTCCTCGGACGAGTTCCGGGTCCATCCTGTCCGTGAAAGATGGCGCGGACTTCGCGTTCCCTGATTTCCGAAGATGGTGCAATGCCCACACGGAGCACCCGAGGGCGTCATGGAGGCCGAAGACGGTGGCGGCAAGGACCCGGACTTCCGTGTTGCTGTTCTCGTCCCCGCCATGGACAGCGTTCAGCGTATCCAGGAAGAGCAGAGCAGGTGGGTCCTTGGTGGTCTGCATCGCCGCACCAAGCTCCTGTGCTAGGGCTGACAGGTGGTGGGCCGCCGCAGTGCCGTCGAGGCCTTCCAGGGGCGTTCGTCCTCGAACCATCACCCGCAGGTTCTGGTCCATCAGGTCGTCATGCACCTGGGCCCAGTCCGATCCATAGGCCTTCACGATGGCCTCCAGCCTGCGATGGATCACGTTCTTGTCGTCCTCCAGGGCAAGAACACCGGCACCGGCAGGGCCACAGGTAGGAATGCCAAAGACCGGGAGTCCTGTCGCAGTGCCCACGGCAATCTGGAGGCTCAGAAGGCTCTTCCCGTGGCCCGGGTGGCTTCCCAGGATCCCGAAGGGCACCTTTGGGAAGTAGGGCTCCCAGAGCCAACAAACGGGAGGAACAGGGCGGTCCTTCAGGTCGTGCCAGCGAAGCACCTCCAAGGGTTTGTGCTTTTCCGTTGGGGTCACCGTGTTCCGTAAAGGCTCAATCACCTGGATCTGGACCCCATACTCATCGAAGAAGGGAACGTCCTCGTCCTCGTATGGGCCGCCGTTGTTGTCCGAAGGTGGTTCCAGCTTCTCCCTCAGTTCCCGCCAGTGGTTCCCCGTGGTCCTGGAACCGTCGCAGGTGGCGTGCTGGCAGCCGGCGCTGATGGCACCATTGGGGTGCTGCTGGACAGAGAAGGCATTCCCATCCGTTTCGCGGAATGGGCAACCGATCTCGTAGAGCGTCCCCCCCTCCCATGCCCGTCCACTGACGCCAGGGAAATGCCGTTTCATGAAGCCATCGAGGTCGAATGGATCGGACGGCGGCTTCTGAGCAGGTGTTTTGGGTGGCTTGGTCTTCTGCACCACAGGCCCCGCCAAAGCCTCCAGGAGGGCCGTAGGTACGACTTCCAGCACCTGGGGCACCTGAATCAGCTTGGACAACCTGTGCGGCCTGCTGGGCGTACTGTCACCCTTCCGCACGGGAGTCCCTGGAAGCTTGGTGATCCGAGAGGCGTTGGAGTTGGTTGTGTCGACCTTGACCACCTGATCGCTGAACATCCCATCAAGAGCCTTCAGACATCGTTCAACCAGCTTGGAGTCATCCGCCGGAAGGTCGATGCGGTAGAGCAGGTGGAAGCCATTCCCGGAATCGACAACCACGGGGGAAGGCCATTCGTGGCCCTGCAGGTAGTCGCGGATCTGCTGGGCCTTCACCTTTGAAGCTGCTTTCTCCTTGTCGGTGGAGCTGATTCCCGCGGGCCTGGTGGCGTCCAAGTCGATGAGCATCCATCGCCGGCACAGGATTTCGTGGTCTCCGGTGCTCGAACCTCGTTCGGCCTTCTTGAGTCGATTGAATGCCCTGGCCTGCAGCGCAGGAAGAACGGGGTTGAGGGTCCAGTAGAATCCCGATGCTTGGCCGGTTTCGCACACTTCACGTGCTAGGTCTTCCAGGTGCTCGGTGTCGAAGTAGCCTGTTTGGTTTTCCGTGAAGTTTCCGCGGCCTGTTCTGACGTTCAACACCCTGATTTCAACCACCTGGCCTGGATCGAGGAACACCTTCAAGGCCGCGACGATGGCGGTATGGTCTGGCTTGAGGACTTCCATTACCGCCTCCTGCAGGGCTGATGCATGCAGGATGCAGGACGGGAACCAGTCACGTTCTTGAAAGCATTACTGCCATTGGTTTTTGGCTTCTCGGTCGCCTGACAGCCCGTCAGATTTTCGGCCTTGCTGGGCCCGAAGAGCTCCAGATACCAGCGAACGGGGTCGTCCGGGTCCATCGAAGGGCAGGGGTTGAGGGCCAGCACTGGCCAGACGGCGGGCTGCAGAAGTAGGCGGCTCATGCTGCCATCCGCTTTCGGATGTCTTCGCTCACGGCCGCACCTCGGCGGCTTCACTGAAAGCCAAGAGCAATACCTCACCAGTGGGGTTTGAAATTCCCCTTGACCGGAGAATTAAGCCGGCATCGCGTGTGAGTTCTCTGGTCGCCAGTCGGAAGATTGGCGTCATCTTCTCGCCATGTTTAGCGAAAAGCTCATCCCAGAAAGCATCGATTGGGGTCCAGGCGGGATCATCGGAGCTGAGCTGAGGTACAACAAGGCGATGCCGGCGCAGGCCGAGGGCCGGGTCCTTCGGTGTGGTGGTCATGGCTCTGCTCCTAGCTGGCGGGGGGAAGGTTGACACCAGGAAGGGACTTGAGCCATTCGTCCACTTCCGCCTTGGAGAACTTCCAACGGGCAGAAATTCGCCGGGCAGGAAGGCCGTGGTCCTTCATCAGGCGATAAACCTGGGTACGGCTAAAGCCTGTGTATTCAATTAGTTCATCAAAGGTGATGAGGTCTCGCACAAGACCAGGAATTAGGGACCTGGAAACGGCGGCGGACACCGCCGGTTGTTTTGTATCACGGTGCATGGGGACTCCCAATCGGGCCTGACGCGTTGCGCCAGGTTGTCCCTTGGCCCATCATTGGGAGGCCTGGCGTTTTGCTGGGTGGCCCCTTGGTTCTGCTCGCACCGGCTAAGTTCGTGGCAGTTCCAAGGGGTGTTGCTTTGCTTGGTGCTGATCTGGTCGTGTCATGCCAGCAAATGAATTGTGGTGGTTCAATACGGGACGATCCAGGAACACATTTAGAAAATTCAATCCTGTTTGTGTTCTCTTTCGTTATCTGTGATGATCTGATCATAGATTCTTCGTTGTTCTTTTCGGATCCTCATCCAGGCTTGAGCCCAGGCCTTCGGAGAATCCGTGCGATTTGGATCGAAACCAGCCTCCCTCCATACGAAAAGCGCAAGGTTGGGCAAAGTACCAGATTCTCCACCGGTTACACGCTTACCCATTTGGCTCAACATCCTACATGTTAAGATAAGACATCTTTTTTTAAGGATTTCGTGCTTTCTGCCAGGCCCGCGAGGCCTGCTTTCTATTGATTCTTTAGTTAATAAAATACGTAACTCAATTTCATCTGCTAGACTCAAAGCATCTTCTCGATAACGAAGTGGGTCAGGCAATGACCTTATTGCATCAAGTGCATTTTTCAATACAGGCAAGCTTTTATTCCAATCAACTTCTGGAGGCAACGCAACAATTTTAAATCTATCAATGTGATTGAAAAATTTTGCTTGAACTATTTCAATCTCATCGGAGTTGGGATGCGGCCTGATCCAATCCATCCAGTTCATGCCCGCACCTTCGTCTTTGCCCTCAGGGCTTCCTGCGCCTCTTGCTCAAGGTTGATCTCCCCAGAGAGCAAGCCGGCGATGCGGCCGCCAATGTCCTCCACGGCGATCTTGAGAGGGTCTGCATTCACCCTGGCATAACCAGCGGTCACGGTCCCTGCTGAGTGCCCGAGTAGGGCGCCGATCCAGAGCTCAGAGAAACCCAGGCGGGCCCCCATGCTGCTGAAGGTGCGACGCAGGTCGTGGATCGTCACGTCTTCCAGGTTGAATTCAGGCGTCTTCCGCCCGGACTCGTTGGCTGCCCTGATCGCGGTTTCGGTCACGTGCCGGCGAACCCGCTCCCACACGGCTTGCAGGTTGACGAGCGACTGTCCGTGACGTCTTCCAGGGATCACGTTCGCATTTGCGATATGGGCATCCATACCTTGCAGGATGGATTTGGCGGCCTCGCACAGGTGCACGACGCGCTTCTTCCCGGTCTTGGTCTCGGTCTTGTGGCTCACCAGAAGGGTGCCGGCATCAAGGTCCACATCCGACCAGGTGAGGGCAGGGATACCTTTGGAGCGGTCACCGATGAGTTCTGACTTGCGCATGCCTGTGAGCAGGATGAGCTTCAGGGCGGCCAGAGCGAAGGCATCCTCTTCCCGCGGGTCATCCGCGGCGCGCTCTGATTCGGGCTTCCTGCTAACAGCCTCAATCGTGCGCAAGGTTGCCCCGAGGGCGGCCAGTTCCTTGTCGGACAGGTGCCGGTCCTTCTTGTTTTCCGGAGCTCGCTTTTGCCCCTTGCACGGATTCGAGCCAGCGGGGCGCAGCTCCCAGATTTCGGCCTCGGCAAACATCTTGGAGAGCACGCTGCGCACCCTGTTGGCCATGATCGGCGTGTCCTTGCGAAGGCGGAACAGGAATGAAGCTATATCAGAAGTTCCGACGTCCTTGACGTTGAAGGCACCAAGGGCCGGTTTGATCTCCTTGAAAAGAAGGCGGATGTGCTCCATGGCGGTGCTCTGCTTGTTGCCAACGGGTTTCCCCGTCTTCGCGTCGGTCAGCATCTCAACCTTGTATTCCTTGCCCTCCCAAGTGACCTTGGCGCCGATGTGCTCCTCGATGAACCTATCGATGAGCTCATCCATGCGTACTGCAGATTTTTTTGCCTTTGCTGCGGCCTTCGGGTCGATGCCCTGCTTCACCTGGTCTTTCAAGTCGTAAGCTCGCTGGCGGGCATCTCCGACCTTGAGCATGGGCCAGGTGCCCAGGGTGAACCAGTTGCGGACCTGTTTGAGCCCCGCGGGTGTGTGGAGGGTGGTGCAGGTCTTCGCCACCAGGAGCTTGGTGCCAGCGGTGGTGACTTCCACGCCGAACCCCGGGCATGTCTTGTCCCATACGGCGTATTTGGTGGGCTTGGCTTTGAGTTTTGCAACGTTGGAGTCGGTGAGTTCAACCTTGCCCTTTTGCATGGGGTGCTCCCGGGATACCACAAATGTCGTCCTGCACACGTCCTGCGTCAATAGGAAACATGCGGGATGGCGCGAAATTGTTTAGAATCTATAAGCACACTGAATGCAATATCTGAACACATGGAGGTTTGAGGTGATTTGCAAGAATATCTGACTCTTAATCCGTGGGTCCAGGGTTCGAGTCCCTGAGGAACCACCACTGAAAAAGCCGCCGCAAGGCGGCTTTTTCAATACGCGCCGCAGGCGCGGTCCAACGGGTTCCTCACGGGATCGCTGAACCGCATCCCATGGTCGCGTCTGGGGATGGTGTGCATGCACACGGCCACTGCTTCCAGGCGTCCATGGCTCAACCCATGCTGGAATCCACCCTTGAAACTGAAAGGGTTAAACCCGCACCACCACCGTGCCCCGCTTGCCGCCCTGCTCCACGAAGGCATGGGCCTCGGCCAGGGCCTCGAAGGGGAAGACCCGGTCCACCCAGGGGCGGTAGCGGCCTTCGGCCGCCAAGGTTCCCAGTTCGGCGACATCCTCCGCCCTTTCCTCCGCGGGGCCCGCGATGACCTTGAGTCCCGACAGGGCTGAATGCCAGGGTGCGGCCAGCAGGGCCGGTAGGTCTGCGGCGATGGCGAGGAGGCGGCCACCGGGGCGGAGCGCCTGCTTGGCCCGGTGAAAGGGGGCCGTTCCCGCGGGATCGGCGATCACATCCCAGGTCTCCCCAAGCGCAGCAAAATCCCCATGGGTCGGATCCATGCCGCGGGTGGCCCCGAAGGTCCGCACCAGATCCAGGTTGGCCGACCGGCAGACCGCGGTGACTTCCGCGCCCTGCGCATGGGCCAGTTGCACCAAGGCCAATCCCACCGTCCCTGCGGCACCGTTCACGAGCACTTTCTCGCCGGGAGCGAGCCTTGCCTTCCGCAGGAAATGAAGTGCGGTGCTGCCCCCGAAGCAGAGGGCGGCACCTTCTTCGAAACTCAGGTTCGGGGGCAGGGGTGCGATGGGGCCTTTAGCCCAACTTCCGCATTCCAGTCTCTAACCCCTTTTGTTTGCAATCCCGGTCAC
>CAZPUI010000068.1:0-13807 GCA_964589695.1 uncultured Solibacteraceae bacterium
ATCTGGTGGGCAATGCCATCAAGTTCACCGAGCGCGGCCACGTGCTCCTCCGCCTGGACCGGGAACCGGCGCCAGACCCCTGCCTCCGGATTCGGGTGCTGGACACCGGGATCGGGATCGAGGCCACCCAGCTTGCGGCCCTCTTCCGCCCCTTCGCCCAGGCGGACAGCAGCACAACCCGGCGCTTTGGCGGCACGGGCCTGGGGCTCTCCATCTGCCAGCGCCTGGTGGAACTCATGCAGGGCCAGATCTGGGTGGAGAGCCAACCCGGGCTGGGCAGCACCTTCCACGTCCGGCTGCCCTTGAGGGTTCCCGATGACATCCCAGCAACCCTGGCGGAACCCGGAGTGGACCCGGTGCGGCCTAGGGTCGGGGACGAGGACACGGTGCCGGACTTGACGGGGCTCCGGCTCCTCCTGGTGGAGGATAACGGGCTGAACCAGGAACTGGCCTGCCACATGCTGGAGGAGACGGGAGCCCAGGTGCTCCTGGCCATGCATGGGGTGGGGGCCCTGGCGCAGCTGGATCAGGGCGCCATCGACCTGGTGCTCATGGATGTCCAGATGCCCGTGATGGATGGCCTCGAAGCCACCCGGCGCATTCGCCGGGAGGCCCGTTTCGCGACCCTGCCCATCGTGGCCATGACGGCCCACGCAATGGCGGAGGACCGGGAGGCCTGCCTCCGGGCGGGGATGAACGACTACCTGTCCAAGCCCCTGGACCCCCAGCGACTGTTCAATACCCTGGCGGCCTGGACGGGCCGCACGGGGCTGAGGCGCAAGGCCCAGGCCCCGGGCGGAGAAGTCGCCCCAGACAGGGATCCCCTGGCGCAGATGGGCGATCTCATGGACGTGACGGAGGCCCTGGCCCGCATGTCTGGCAACCGGGATCTGCTCCTCCGCTTCCTGCAGAGCTTCCAGGCGTCCGCGGACCCGCCCGAAGCCCGGATCCGAAGGGCCATGGCCCAGGGGGACCGGGTCGGGGCCCACCGGGAGGCCCACACCCTCAAGGGGGCCGCCTTCACGGTGGAGGCACGGCCGCTGGCGGAGGCGGCCCAGGACCTGGAAGGCTGCCTCAGGCATCCCCCCTGTGACGGCTGGGAGGCGGCCTTGGCCCGCGTGGAAACCCACCTTCAGGCCTTCAGCGCTCGGCTCGCGAACCTGGCGCAGGAGGAGGTGGAGTGCGACCTACCATTCCAGGCGGAAGCTCCCATCCTGGTACGCCTTCGGGAGCTGGACCACCAGTTGGCCCAAGGTCGTTTCAAGGCCCGGAACCTCCTGGCTGAGCTCCGGGAAGGGACGCCCAACGGACCCTTCACCGAGGTCCTGGATGCCCTGGTGGTTCCCGTGGCCCAGCTGAATTTCAAGGAGGCCCGGAAGCTGCTCCAGCCCTTCCTTGCGCCCAATGGGGGGAGTGAGGGGCCTAGCGATGCTCCGGGTCCAGGTGCAGGCCAGCCCAGCGGAGTTCTTCCTCCACCATCCGGGTCAGGGCGCTGAGGGGGGCCGCACCTTGGATGAGGCGGCCGTTGAGGGTGAGGGCGGGGGAACCCGTGATGCCCAGGGCGGCAGCGTCTTCCTGATCCAGTTCCACGGACTTGCGCAGGGCCTCGGAGTCCAGGGCACGCTGAAATCCCTGGGGATCGAGACCGACCTTGGCGGCGCAGGCCTCCAGGGAGGCGCGGGACAGGCTGGAGGGACCGGAGAAAAGCAGGTCCTGGAACACGTGGAACTTGCCCGATTCTGCGGCGAAGAGGCCCGCCAGGGCTGCGGTCTTGGCCTGGGGATGGTGGTCCAGGGGCATCTGCTTGGACACCAGGCGCACCTGTTCGGGGAAGCGCTTGACCAGGGCCTTGACGGTGTCGTGAAGGGCCTTGCAGTGGGTGCATTCGAAATCGGAGAACACCACCAGGGTCACCGGGGCCTTGGCGGGGCCCAGGGTGGGGTTGAAGGGGCGCTGGGGCACCGTCAGGCGGGGGGGCTGAAGGTCCAGCTGGAAGCCTGCGGCCTGAAGCAGACGGTTCCTAAAGGCTTCGAACTGGGCCATTCTGGCCCGCTCCTTGAGGGCCGTGGCCACGGCCTCCCGGGCGCCTGCATCGGTGGGGGGCAGGTTCTGGGTCTTCCGGAATTCGGGGAGGGCCTTGGTGATCTCCTCCGGGGTGGGATCGACAAGATTTCGCTCCACCTCCCGATGGACCAGATCCCTGGGAGCCATGCCCTTGAGCTGGGCCTCGGCTTCCACCAGCTTGTCGAAGGCCACGTCCTGGGCGATGCGCACCTGCAGATCATAGAGGTCCCTGCGGAGGGGATAGAGTGCTGCCCCTCCCCGCGCTTCGATTTCACCCTGCAGCAGCTGGCCCCCCGCGAAGGAGGCAATGGGTTTGGGCGCCGCGGACTTGGGCCCCTGGTCACCGAAGGCCAGGAGGCTCGAGAGGAACAGAAGGGGCAGAGAAGGGTGCATCGAGGCTCCATCAGGAACCCCCAGCGCGAATCCGGGGATCCGCGCTGGGGTGTTTCACTTACTTCGCGTACATCGAGAAGAAATGATAGCTGTCCGCGTTATAGACAGCCTGGCTGGGGTTGGTGCGGGCCAAGTTCTGACAGTTGTTGTAGAAATAGGCGTAGTCCCGTGTTCCCAGGATGGCGGTCCAGTGGGAGGCTTCGTGAAGCAGGACGGTGCTGCGCTCGGGAACCTGGTAGCTGAAGTAGCCGTTGCAGATCTGGACGATGTAGGTCTGGTTGGGATAGACATAGGCCGCCCAGTTCGACTGGCATCCCAGGTTGCAATTCACCGTCCAGTTCGCCCCGAAGGAGTTGTAGATGCGGGAGAAACCGTTCTGGACCGTGGCGTAGCGGCTGCTGGTGTAGGTGCCGTACCAGGTCAGGTAGGAGGCATAGCTCGCCCGCTGGGCCACGGGCTTGTTGTACAGCAGGGAATAGCCGCGGTAGGCATAGTTCTGGCCCTGGACCGCGTCGGACTTGATGGAGGAGATCCAGCTGGAGGAGCAACCGGAGAAGCGCCATGCGCCCACGGCCGCCGCCGCAGCAGCCTGGGGAGTCTCAGCAGCACTGTAGGTGTCGACCTTGGGGGTGCGAGGGCTTTCCAGGAAAAGTTCCGCGGCATTGGAGTCCACGTCCACCTGCTCCTTGGGAAGCTGTCGATCAAGGCTCTCCTTGGCATCACGGACATCCTCGCCATCCCGCATGGCCATCTCGGGGTCCAGGCCCTTGCCGACCTTCGGGGCATAGCGGATTCCCACGGGGCGCTGGAAGCGGACCGAGTAGACACCTTCCTCGTTCATGTCGTAGCTCTGCCCCAGGTCCACCTGCACCTCCACGGATTCCCCTGCAGAGAGCTGCATCCAGTCCTCGGGGCCCACGCCGATGCGGTGCACCATCTTGCCGATGTAGGGCACGGGCTTGCCCCGATGCTCCAGCTGGAAGACACCGAACTCGAATTCGTTGGCCAGGGGGGTCTCGTGGCGGAGGAACCGGATCTCCCGCTGGCTGGTGTTGGTGACGGTGCAATTCACCCGACCGTTGGTGCCGGGGGTGAGCTTGATGGCAAGCTGGGCCTGGCCGGGGGTGGCCAGCAACGCGGCCAGGAAGAGGCCGAAAGTCTTAGCCATTCGCATGGCGTATCTCCTTGAAAGCGGGTTCGGGGGGCTCGCGTCCAAGCCCCCGCCGTGGCAAGAGGACGCGAGGTTGGAGGTAATCAAAGAAGGGACAGATGAACCCTATGTTGAACCCGATTGTTTCTTTGGGAAGGTACAGTGGCCAGCCACTTTGAAAATATAGGGTAGGCCACTTATATTAAATAGTTTTTAATTGAAATACAAATTTATCAAAATCAAAATTGGAACATCGTTGCTGATATTTGAGTGGATAGTGCAATGGCCCCTGGTGGGGAATGTGTACCCTGGGCCTTGAGGCCATGGTCCATACACCCACCGGCCGAGCTTTCCCTCGGGGCGACTGACCCCCGACTACCTGGCCCAGAAGCCCACGCATGGGCCCGAGAAAATGTCCCGATCCCATGAAGCCGCAGGCCACGCCCACGGCCCCATGGGCCTCCATCGAATCCCTTGCCCCCCTCGCCGTGGGAAGGCTCTGGAGCTCCGTCCCTACATCCCCCTCCCCGGCGTGAACGGCGCCCCCGCGGCCTCCAGGGTCTGCTCCAGGGCCTTGAGCTGCCCCAGGGCGGCGTCGAACTTGGTCTTCCAGGCCTTGTGGCCTTCCTTGGCCCAGGCCAGGTCCTGCTTCTGGGTGGCGGTGGGGAGCTGGGTGGTGGTCCAGGTGGCGGAGGCGGCGCCGGCCCGGCCCTGGAGGGAGGTGGGCACGGGGGCATTGCGCCGGGCGCGGGTGCTGTCCCCGTTCATCTCCACCTCCAGGTCCTTGAGCAGGTTGCTCAGGCTCCAGGCCTTGGCCAGGAGCCCCGCGTCGACCTTGGCCCAATCCTGAAGGGCCTTCCTCACGTGGTCCAGGCGGTTCTGGGCCTCGGTGAGGCGGCCGGCACTGGCCGTGATCTGCACCAGGAGTGCCTGGCCCTCCTGGGTGAAGGCTTCCCGCTCGGACCAGGGACGGCCCTCGAAGAGGGGCCTGACCTCGAAGGACACGGGACCAGCGACGTCCTTGAGGACGCCATCCACCTTGAAGCCCAGGCTGGCCTTGTAGGTCCCGGGGCTGGCCAGGGGGCCCTTGGGGTAGGTGTCCCAGGGATCCTTTTCCCCTTCGGGAGCCAAGGATACGGGGGATGGACTGGGCAGGCGCAGGTCCCAGGTGAGCCGGGATAGCCCACTGGCAAGGGGCCCACTCACCCGGGTTACCACGGCGCCCTGGGGGTCCGTGATGGTGAGCAGGGCGGTGGGATCCTCCTCCCTTTCCTCCTTCCGCAGGTCGTCGAAGGTGGGGACCTTCACGGTGCCCCCGGCCTTCAGGACCTCCTTTTCCGCCTCGTGGCGGGCCTTCTTCCGGGTCTTGGGGGCCTCCTTCACGTGGTAGGTGAAGGTGGCGCCGAAGGGCGGGTTTTCGGCAGCGAAGTAGGTCTCACCCTGGAAGGCCCGGCCCCCGAACCCAAGGGGGGAACTGGGGATGTAGGCCAGGGCGGGACGGGGGGCGAAGAGATGGGCGGGGCGGTCCAGGAGCTCGGCCTTGGCTTCCCGGAGGGCCCCCAGATCTTCCAGGACGTAGAAGCCCCGGCCGAAGGTGGCCAGCACCAGGTCCTTCTCCCGCTCCTGGACCACCAGGTCCCGTACCGGGATGGTGGGGAGGCCCGTGGCCTTCACCCAGGACTTGCCCGCATCCAGGCTGAAGAAAAGGCCGAATTCCGTGCCGCAGTAGAGCAGGCCTTCCCGGACGCTGTCCTCGCGAAGCACGTGGACGAAGCCCTGGGTGGGCAGGTTGGAGGCGATGGACTCCCAGGTGCGGCCCCGGTCCCGGCTGCGCAGGGCGTAGGGCTTGAAATCGCCGTTCTTGCTGTTGTTGAAGGTGGCATACACGGTATTGGCCTGGTGGGGGCTGGCGGCAAGGCAGCTCACGTAGGTGAGGTTGGGCACCCCCGGGAAGGTCTCCACCTTGCGCCAGTCGCCACCGCCGTTCTCGCTCACCTGGACCAGTCCATCGTCCGTGCCCACGTACAGCAGGTCCGCCTGCCTGGGGCTCTCCGAAAGGCTCACGATGTTGCCGTAGATGCTCGTGCTGTTGTGGCGGGCCACGGCGTCCACGGGCCAGACCTTGCCCATCAGCTTGAAGGTGTCCCGATCCAAACGGCGGGTGAGGTCGGGACTGATGGCTTTCCAGCTGTCGCCCCGATCCTCGCTGCGGAACAGGCGATTGGCGGCCGCGTAGAGCCGCTTCGGGGCGTGGGGGGAAAGCATCAGGGGCGCATCCCAATTCCAGCGCAGGGGTTCTTCCCCGGGGGCCTCCACGGGCTGGATACCCACGCCCTCGCCCGTGGTGCGGTCAAAGCGCACGGACACACCGTACTGACTCTCGGAGTAGACCGTGTTGGGGTCCGTGGGATCACAGGCCTGCCAGAAGCCATCGCCCGTGGCCGTCACGAACCAGTCGTCGTTGGTGACACCATGGGCCTTGATGGACCGGCTGGGCCCCCCCAGGCTGTTGTTGTCCTGGGTGCCGCCATACACGTGGTAGAAGGGCTTGGCCTGGTCCACGGCCACCCGGTAGAACTGGGACACGGGCAGGTTGCCCCGGAAGATCCAGGTGGCGCAGCGGTCCCAGCTCTCGTAGACCCCTCCGTCGTTGCCATTGATGAGGTGATCGGGGTTGGTGGGGTCGATCCAAAGGGCGTGGTTGTCCACGTGCTTCAGCTTCTCCCCGGCCTTCTTGAAGGTGCGTCCCCCGTCCTCCGTGACCATGAGCCAGGTGTCCAGGGCGTAGATCCGGTCAGGGTTCCGGGGATCGGGCACCAGCTCGTGGTAGTACTGGGCGGACCCCGAAACGTAGTCGCCGCGCTTCTCCCAGCTCGCGCCGCCGTCCAGGCTGGCGAAGAATCCCCCGGCCTTGTTCGCGGCCTCGATGACGGCGTACACCAGACCCGGGGTCACGGGGCTGAGGGCCAGGCCGATGCGTCCCATGTCCTCCTTGGGGAGTCCCGAGGTGAGTTTTTTCCAGGTCAGGCCTCCGTCCGTGGACTTCCAGATGGCGCTGCCGGGGCCCCCATTCACGATCCCCCACACGTGGCGCCGACGCTGGTAGGTGGCGGCGTACATGGTGTTGGGATCCTTGGGATCCACCACCAGGTCCGTCACCCCCGTGTGCTCATCCACGGTGAGCACGGCCTTCCAGGTCTTGCCACCGTCCGTGGTGCGGAAGAGACCGCGGTCCCCGCCCTCCTTCCACAGGGGCCCCTGGCAGGCCACCAGGACCACGTCGCTGTTCCGGGGGTCGATGTGGATCTTGGCGATGTGCTCGCTCTGCTTGAGACCCAGGTTCTCCCAGCTCTTGCCCCCGTCCAGGCTGCGGTAAACGCCATCACCATAGCCGATGGCCCGCTGGCTGTTGTTCTCCCCCGAGCCCACCCAGACGGTGGAAGGATTCCGCGGATCCAGGGTCACACAGCCGAGGGCGTACACCCCTTGGTCATCGAAGATGGGCTGCCAGCTTGCCCCGGCGTTCACGGTCTTCCATAGGCCTCCCGAGGCCACGGCCACGTACCACACCCCGGGGTTCCGGGGATCCACCGCCAGGTCCCCAATGCGCCCCGAGGCGACGGCGGGCCCAAGGCTCCGGAAGGGGAGGGAGGCCAGGGACTCAAAGGGGCTCTTGGCTACCTCCTTCCCACCGTCCATGGCCACAGCAGGCAGGACGAGGATCAGGGCGAGGGGTGTGAGCCAGGATCGGATCATGGGGGCCTCCGGAAGGGACCAGACCATCCTAGCGAAGCCTCGTGTGGCGAGGGACCGAATCGGCGTCGGCGCTCGGCGGTAGTATCCACCTTCCTCGATCCCAGCTCCCAGGAGATGCCATGGCCGCCCCAGGGAAGACCAAATCGAAGTTCCGGGCCGCGCAAGCGCCGTGCGACTTTGTGAATGTGTAGAAATTAAAAGGCGATCCCGACTTGGAGCGAAAGATCAAGCTTCGGAGCCATGGCCTTGGCAATGGGATCTGTGGAGGTGGCGTTTGGGTCAGGAGCGTCGGTGGATGTCAGTGGGAAGGCAACATTTAGGCGAAAAAATGGAGTGGCTCTATTTGATTTGAATGCTTTTCCAAGGAAAAGCCTCGCCCAGGGACGGGTGAGGGTGGCGGATGCGTCCAGATCTGATTTTAACTTTATCGACTCCTGGCAGAGATCTAGAGCGCCACCGAACTGAGCGGACTTGTCCCATAGCCATTCTGCGGATAAAGCCATACGGCTATATGCGGTGTCGAAGGCTTTGGTTGCGCTTTCAGAATACCATCTTCCATAGTATAGGTAGCGATATGTCACTGTGGCGTCAGACTTACTGGAGCTTTCAAGCAGTACATGCCCCCCAAGTCGGAACTGCGCTGAACCTGTTTTAGTGATAGGAATCGCGAATCCTAAACTGAATCCTCGGTGATTTGCCTCGGAGAAATTGATTTTTAGTGATTCACTGGGAACGCTTTCGGTCATCCCCGTGGAAGAAAGTTTTGTATTATGGGTCGATACAGACAATTCTATTTGACGAGTGTTTTGAGCTAGAAGCGGTAGGCCGGATATCATTAGTACTGCAATTTTGTTCAAAATACACCTCGATTCTTGGGGTCGCCCAGGGCTGATTTGAGCCAAAAGAGGGGCGAACTGGCGTTGGTTGTTGGGTCATGGGCCACAGAGGTCATGACGATGGAAGAAGAATATTCTATGAAGAGATCGAATTGTTATTCAAATCATATTTGAAAGACGCTGGGCTCTGGTGCGGCGCTTACCCTCATCAGTGCCACCCTTTTCCCACTGCGTCAACGTGATGCACGTACGTTCAGACCTCTTGGCTGTTTCCAGCCCTCATCGCCCCTCCCGAAGCCTCCGGGTCTTCGCCAGCAGCCCCTTCAGCGCGGGGTGCTTGGATTCCAATCCCTTCCAATCCGCGGCATGTCCCTCCAGGTGCTTTGCCACCGCCAAGGCCCAATCCGCCTTGGCGGTGTTCGGCCACTCCTGGGCAAGCTTGGTGGCGGTACTCCGGGCCTGGCTGCGCCAGAGATCCTGGAGGCCGGGGGCCAGGGCCGCCTCCAGCAGCAGGCGTTCGGGTTCCAGGGCCAGGGTAAAGTGCCGCTCCGCCACCGTGGGAGCGCCCCGGGGGGTGGGAGTATGGGCCCGGAGCGCATTCAGCAGGGTCCCCGCCCTCCCGGGTTGGCCTGCAACCAGGGCGTGGCGGGCCGCGGCCAGGGACAGTTCCAGCCAGGGATGCTCGGCCTCGGCCCAGACCTGCGGGTCCTTTCGGAAGGCCTCCAGGCCCGCCAAGGCCTGGGTGGGCGGCTGCCCCCGCAGGTCCGCCGCCAGACCCTGGAGGTGGAGGATGCAGACCCGGGCGTAGGGCCGACTGGGGCCCGGATTGGCCGGATAGGTGCGCTCCATGCGCGCCAGGAGGGCCGTGACGTCCCTTCCGTGGTCCAGGTCCCACCGGGCCTCCACCCCGTCCGCCAGCAGGGCAAGGGCCTCGATGCGCGGGACCAGTTCCGAGGCCACCTTGCGCGCTGCCGCCAGTTCGGCCCGACTCCGGGTGAGGTTCGGCAGGGGGTCGGCGCCGAAGCGGGCGATCCCTTCCCCCGCGGCCTGGTTGTGCAGGATGGCGAGGTTCACCCTTTCATAGGCCTGGTCGGGATCCTCCCGGGGACCCGCTTCCCGCAACTGGAGGGCCTGGGCCATGGCGCTGCGCCCATCCGCCACGAGGCTGGCCTTGAGGACGAGTAGGTCCGAGGCCAGACCGCGCTCATGGGGGCTGGCGTTTTGAAGCTCCCCCAGAAGGGCCAGTCCCGCCTCACAGGCCGGGAGGGCCTCCTGGCCCGAGGCGGCCTTGACCGACGCTCGCACGAAATGCGCCATGGCGGCGAAGGTGCGCAGGGAAGCGAGGACATCCTTCCCCGCCTTGGGCACGAGGACGTGGTAGTGGCCCAGGCCCTCCTCCGCCAGGGCCAGGGCGCGCTCCGGGGCTTCCGCCCGCAGGGATTTCGCCCAGATGGGCAGGTGGCGGATCAGGATGTCCCGGGGCCAGGTCCAGGAGGGATGGCGGGTCAGGATGCCCTGGCAGCGCCGATGCCCCTCCTCCCACAGGGCGGCGTTGTCCTCCAGGCGGTTGGCGAGGGTGACGGCGCGGACGAAAGGGAGATTGGCCTGAAGCTGAAGCGCGTAGCCATGGTCAGGGTCCAGGGCCAAGGCCCTTCCAAGGGCCGCTTCCGCGGCGGCATAGCGGTGCACGGCATCCCGGTTCTGCCGCTGGAACCACTCGCAGGCGGAGGCGTGCACCATGGCCTCGAAGAAGTCGTAAAGGGCATCCCCCGGCGCCAGCGATCGCCCCGCCCGAATGGCCTCCAGGGCGGCCCGCTCAAGGTTCGGATCGTACGCCTCAGCCTGGATGTAGGCCTGGGTGCGCAGTTCCGCCAGGAACCGTCGGTGGGCAGTCGCCCAGGGGGCCTTGGACAGCCGCACCTCCAGGAGTTCGATGGCCGGGAGAAAATGCCGCTCCGCCGCGAGGATGCGGGCCTGAATGAGCTCGGGGTGGGGCGTATCCTTGCGTCGGCGCTGGAGCAAGGCGAGGGCGGGTTGCGCCAGGGTCTGCGCGAGCCCTTGCATCTGCTGGGCGCGCGCCTGGGGGGGCATCTCGGTGAGGGCCTGGCTCCGCCGGTCCAGGAGCTGGGCCAAGGCGATGCCCAGTCCCAGCTCCGATTCGGCGGACTGGAACCCCAGTCGGTGGGCGGACTCGAAGTGACGACCAGCGTCTTCAGGTTCATCCAAGGCCAGGGCCACCTGGCCCAGGGCGGCCCGGGCGGGCCCCTGGACCCTTGGGGGGGCCTTGTCCAGCTCCAGCTCCAGGCGCGCCAGGGCCGCCCGCACGTCGGTGATCGCGGCGCCCACCTTGGCCGGGGGAAGGTTCCTGATCTCCAGCAGGCGGAGTTCCAGGTCCTTGGCCCGCTGGCTGTAGCCCAGGGCCTGGTGGGTTTGGGCCTGGCTGCGGGCGCGCAGGGTCAGGACCACGGCGGCCACGGCGAGGGTCGCGACCAGGCCCGCCACCAAGTACCGATGCCCACGGAGCCACCTGGACCCGCGCTCCCATCCGGTGGGCGTCCGAGCCGCCACGGGCTCCCCCTGGACGAACCGGGCCAGGTCCTCTCCCAGGGCACGGGCCGTGGGGTAGCGCTGGGCCGGATGGAGGGCCAGGGCCTTCCGGATGATGGCCCCAAGGTCCGGGGGAAGGTCGGGCCGAAGGCTGCAGGGATCCGGCACCCCCGCGGCATGTTGGCGTTGAAGGTCCGCGAGGCCCTTCAGGTCTGGGAAGGGCAGGCGATCCGTGGCCAGCTCGAAGAGGATGGCCCCCAGGGCCCAGACATCGCTGCGGCGGTCCACGAGCGTGGGATCGGACAGGGCCTGCTCGGGCGCCATGTAGGCCGGGGTGCCTGCCCCACCCCGGACGAGCCCCCTGCGCAGGTCCTCCTGGGGCACGGCCATCCCGAAATCCAGGAGCCGGGGCACCGCCAGCCCATCCCGGGTCCGTGTCACCAGCAGGTTGCTGGGCTTCAAGTCGCGGTGGATGAGTCCCTGCTCATGGGCGGCATGGACGGCCTCCGCGGCCATGCGCAACACGGTCGCCTTTTCCTGGAGGCTGGCCTTGGCCAGGGCCTGGTGGATGGGGTGGCCCTCCACCAGCTGCATGACGATGAAGGGTCGGCCGTAGTGCAGTCCCGTCTCATAGATACGGCAGATGTGGGGATGGTCGAGGGAGGCCTGGGCCCGGGCCTCCCGCAACAATTGGTCCGCTTCCCCCGGGGTGGCGGACCGGAGCCATTTGAGGGCCACCAGGCGGTCCAAGGCCCGGTCCCGGGCACGGGCCACCAAGCCCTGGCCCCCGGCACCCATGAGGTCGAGCATCTCGAAGCGCGCCTGGGGAAGGCCCGGCAGCGAGGCGGCTTCCTCGAGACCAGGCTGGGATTCCGGCGGCAGGAAGGCCGCCTCGAAAGCCTGGGAATCCCAGGCCTGGACCGGGGTGGAAAGGCTTCTGGGAACGGAGGGATCGACCATGGGCGTGTGAAACCCATGGTACTGGTTTCAAGGGTCGCCTTGTTGAATTTGAAAGAATGTATGGATTTTTTCCAATCCTCCGGGGCCCGGCCCTCAGCCTCGGCGCAGGAGTGGGCGGCCCCGGTGGATGCCACAGCGCTGGCATGGTTCCCGGCGGGACGCCGCGGCGGGCGATGGCCTCGGCAAGGTCCATCAACCCGAGGTTCAATTCAACACACGATGAAAACCCTTGACGAGGCGGGTGCCGCCAGGGATATTCATCTCGTGTTGAAAATAACTCCCGACCCCCAGCCTGCCCCTGCCCCCCGCGCCCGGGGGCGCAAGGCGGTGAAGGTGGAACCCCGGGCCATCCTCGAGGCCGCCCTGCAGGTCTTCGCGGAACAAGGGGTCTCGGGGGCCAGCCTGCGGGCCATTGCCAAGGGGGCGGGCTGCGACCCGGCGCTCATCTACTACCACTTCGGGAGCAAGGAAGGGATCTTCGAGGCCCTCCTGGATGAGCTCTTCCAGGGGTTCCACCAGGACTTGGCCGACCTGGTGCAGGCCACCGCGGGGGAGCCCACCCGGGAACGGCTGCGCCAGGTCATGGAC
Organism: uncultured Solibacteraceae bacterium; assembly: GCA_964589695.1. Lineage (GTDB taxonomy): Bacteria > Acidobacteriota > Holophagae > Holophagales > Holophagaceae > CAZPUI01. Next base: position 12,295 of record CAZPUI010000068.1, read on the forward strand.
CACCTCGTGGGCCACCTCCAGGCCCGGGGCCGGGGCCTCCAGGGCGTGGTCCGGGGGGAGGTGGTGCGGGGCGCCGAAGGGGTGAGGGCCTCCCTCGCCCGAAGGCTCCGACCGATCCTGGACCTCCTTCGCCAGATCTTCGCCGAGGGCATGGCCCGGGGCGAGGTCCGCACGGACCTGCCCCTGCCCCTCCTCCCCTTCTTCTTCATGCGGCCCCTGATCGAAATCCTGGAACTGATTCCCGCCATGAGTGTCCACGTGGCCTGCCTCCCCCCCGAGGAGGCGCTGCCCATGGCCCTCAAGGCCTGGTTCGACCTGTTCTGGCGGGGCGTGTCCGCGGCACCCCCTCCCTCTGCCTTCCGACCTTGGAGCACACCATGAGAATTCCCGCTTCTGCCCTGATCCTTGTGGCCGCCCTGGTGGCGCCCGGCCTGGCCTGTCGGCGCAGCGGGCCCGCAACCTCCCTGGAGGTCTCCGGCAACATCGAGGCCTATCCCGTGGAAGCCAGCTTCAGGGTGGCGGGAAGGGTCCTGGAGCGGCCCGTGGACGAGGGCATGGCCGTGGAACTTGGTCAGGTGCTGGCCCGCCTCGACGCCCGGGATCTGGAGCAGAGCCTGGCGGCGCGGCAGGCGGAGGTCGCCACGGCCAAGGCGGCCCTGGCCGCGGGGCTGGCGGGTTCCCGGAAGGAGGAGGTGGAGGCCTCCCGGGCCCTGCTCACGGCGGCGGAGGCGGACCTGAGGCGGCTGGAGCCCGACCTGGTGCGCATGGAGGAGCTGCACAAGTCCGGGGCCATCTCGAAGCGTGACCTGGACGCCACCCGGGCGGCCTGCGAAGCCAGTCGCGCCAAGGTGCGGGAGGCCACCCAGCGTTTCGCCCTGGTGCAGCAGGGGCCTCGCAAGGAGGATCTGGACCAGCTGAGGGCGCGGTTCGAGCAGGCCACCCAGGCCCAGGCCCTGGCCCAGACCCAGCTGGGCCACGCCACCCTGGTGAGTCCCGTGAAGGGCCTGGCCCTCTCCCGGAACATCGAACCGGGCGAGTATGTGGCCCCCGGCACCCCCGTGCTGACCGGGGCGGACCTCACCAAGGTCTACCTGCGGGCCTACATCGAGGAGACGGACCTGGGCCGGGTCAAGCTGGGCCAGGCGGTGGAGGTGCGCACGGACACCTGGCCGGGCAAGGTCTATCCCGGCAAGGTGGTCTTCCTGGCCTCCGAGGCGGAGTTCACCCCCAAGAGCGTGCAGACGAAGAAGGAACGCACCCGACTGGTGTACCGCGTGAAGCTGGAGGTGCCCAACCCCGCCCTGGAGCTCAAGCCCGGCATGCCCGCAGACGCCCGGATCCAGCTGGAGCGCTGATGAACGCCATCCACACCCAGCGCCTGGGGCGCAGTTTCGGCAAGGTGGAGGCCCTGGTGGACCTGAACCTCACCGTGGCCCCGGGGGAGATCTTCGGCCTGGTGGGCCCGGACGGGGCCGGCAAGACCACCACCATGCGGCTGCTCACGGGGATCCTG
>CAZPUI010000069.1:0-13616 GCA_964589695.1 uncultured Solibacteraceae bacterium
GGGGTGGGGGAGATCAGCGCCATCCTGAACCCCGGGGCCACGGGTTTTGCCACGGATATGTATCGAATATTCCTCACCCCCCACTCAAGCCCTCCGCCGCCCGGAAGCTGTGGTAGGTCCCTTGTCCCAGGATGAGATGGTCCGCCATGGGGACCCCCAGGCTTTCCCCCGCGGCCCGGAGACGTCGGGTGAGCTGAATGTCCTCGGGGCTGGGGGTGGGGTCACCGGAGGGGTGATTGTGGAAGGCCAGGGCGCTGGTGGCGCCGTAACGCAGGGCCTCCCGGAAGAATTCCCGGGGGGAGATGAGGGTGCCCGTGGCCGTGCCCTGGCTCAGGATGCGCTCCGCCAGAAGCTCCCCCTTGGCATTCAGGGCCAGGAGGCCGAAGCGTTCCTCCGTCCAGCCCTGGACGCGAGGCAACAGGTAGGCGCCCGCCGCCCGGGGCGCGTTGATGCGGGGGCGTTCGGGACACCGTTGGCCTCGCCGGGCAAGCTCCAGGGCCGCCCAGAGCTGGCAGGCCCGGGCGGGCCCCAGGCCTGGGCTGGTGATCCAGTCCTGGAGGCCCTGGCCCAGGAAACCCGCCAGACCACCGTGTTTGGCCAGGGCTTGGTGCCCCAGGTCCACCGCCGAGGCGTTGCGCTGGCCCGAGCCCCAGAGCAGGGCCAGGAGTTCCGCGTCCCCCAGTTCCTCGCCGCGGCCGGCAAGGACCTTTTCCCGGGGACGCTGTTCCGGCGATAGGTCGGCCATGCGCATCTAGGCCTCCTTCCAATCCCGGCTTCCTGGGCGGTAACGCAGGAACCGCACCCGCCCTTTGGCGCTGAGGTGCATGCACAGGGCACCTTGGTCATCCTGCAGGAACCACATGCCTTCCGTGGCCGTGTCCCAGGGGCTCACCATGAGGGCCTTGGGGCCCTGGCTCCAGCGGGGATCCAGGGTGCCGGGAGGCAGGGGCAGGCCCGCGGGTAGGCCGAAGCGCACGTGGCGATCCATGCGGGGGGCCAGGCGACGGGGGCCGGGCTCGGGGGCCAGGAAGACGGTGCGTCCAGACTGGCGGGCCAGCTGGAAGGCCAGGGCCACGGTGCGGGCCAACTCAGGCTGGGCGCTGCGGGAAGGGCGTTTGAAGATCTCGAACATGGGAGTCTCCTAAGTATTGGATCGGATCCAGCATTTTTTGGTGGGGCGCCACCTCAGCAGGGTCACCTTGCCGTGGCCTGAGAGCCTCAGGCAGATGGTGTCCTCCCCCTGATGGAAGAACCAGGCGCCAGCCGTCACCGTGCGCCGCGGTGTGACGGTGATGCGGGCATGGGCTTCCCCCGTGGTATCCGCCACCTTGGGTTCGGCCATGCCCTTGGGCAGGGGGACGTGGGTCGGCTTGCCCCACTTGACCTGACGGGGGATGACCACGGGTACGAGGTCCTGGGCGTTCCCCACCTGGTGGCCAAGGGCCACCACCATGTTGCGACCCTTGGCCCGGGCCTCGGTGAAGGCTTGATCCAGGGAGGCTTCCAGCTCCGACTGGACCGCCGTGAGGTGGACAGGGCTGAGGCTCAGGGAGCTCAACCCCACCAGGACCAGGGCGCTCACGATCCCCAGGACCCAGGTGGTCTCCACCATGGTCACGCCCCGCATGCCCCGCCTGGACCTTCCTTCACCGAGTCCCATGGCCGCCTCCTACTTCCCAGGGGTCCGGGCAGGGACCGACACCAGCACATGCGGCTTGAGCTTGAGGAAGCCCTTCTCGCCGATGCCTTTGACGTTCATGAGGTCCTCCGGACGCTGGAAGGACCCGTGCTGCTTCCGCCAAGCCAGGATGCGCTCCGCCGTCTTGGCCCCCACCCGCGGGAGCTGCATGAGCTCCGTGGCCGTGGCGGTGTTGAGGTTGATGGGCTTCTGGGGTGCGCGTTCCGCGGCCCCTAGAAAGGATGTGCCCAGGGCGAGGGTGAGCAGGGTGGAAAGGATGGTCTTCATGGCTGCCTCCTTTGGAAATGGCGATCAAGGAGGAGCGGAAGTCGTGCCAGAATTGTAAAAATTGTAATGATTTGAAATAAACAGCACGATGTTTTGAGATGTGTTTAAAATTTTTGACAAAAATTTGTCAATAGTTTGTATTACTTGATTTCTTACGATTTGCTACATCGCGATCATAGTTCTTCGATTATTGAATATTTGACAATATTCAATAATTCCTCAGATCAAGTCCTTCTCCCCCACGGTCGATGGGGTGGGATGGTGCCCGAGGGCATCCTCGTTTGAATCCCACTGGCCTATTGGAACCCCACCACCTTGATCGAAGGCGCCCCTCGGGTTCCCGTGAGGTGGGACGCAGGGGTGGGCCCCTTCCCGCGCTCGCCATGATCAAGAAGATTCCGAAGACGCACCTGAGGCTGGGGATGTTCATCCACGATCTGAACGTGGGGTGGATGGCCCATGACTTCCTGCGGAGCCGGTTCATGCTCAAGCGCGAGGCGGACCTGCAGAAGATCCTGGAGAGTGGTCTCGACGAGGTCTACATCGACACCTTCCGGGGGCTGGACCTTCCCGGTGCACCCACCCAGGAGGAAGCCCAGGGGGCCCTGTTCCAGGAGATGGTGGCCCAGACCACAATGGAAGGCCCATTGCCTCTGCAGCGGGAATACAGGGAGGAGGTCCACGCCGCCCGCACCGTCCATCGGGAAGCCAACCGGGCGGTGGAAACGGTGCTGCAGGAGGTTCGCCTGGGGCGCCGACTGCGGGTGGAGGAGGCCCAGCCCATTGCCCAGCGCATTACGGAGAGCGTGCTGCGCAACCGGGGGGTGCTGGTGAGCATGTGCCGCATGAAGGAGCGGGATGCCTACACCTTTCAGCACAGTGTGAGCGTGTCGGCCCTCCTGTCCCTCTTCGCCCATGGCATGGGGTTCTCCGAGGACCGGGTGCTGGAGGCCGGGCTGGGGGGGCTGCTCCACGACACGGGCAAGATGACCATTCCTGACGAGATTCTCAACAAACCCGACAAGCTCACGGACGAGGAATACGAGGTCATGAAGGGACATGTGTCGGCGGGGTCCAAGATCCTACAGTCCACGTCCCACATCCCCGAGGCGGCCTGGCGTATCGCCGCCGAACACCACGAGCGTTTTGAAGGGACGGGCTATCCCGTGAGTCTCCGGGGTCACGGGATCTCGGAACTGGGGCGCATGGCCGCCATCGCGGATGTCTACGATGCCCTGACCTCCGATCGGGTCTACCACCGCGGCCACCAGCCTAGCGAGGCCTTGGCCAAGATGTTCGAGTGGAGTCGCCAGCATTTCGACCAGCGCCTGATGCAGCACTTCATCCGCTTCATTGGGATCTACCCTGTGGGGACCCTGGTGCGCCTGGACAGCGCCCGGCTCGGGGTGGTCCTGGACCAGCGCTCCGGCAGCCTGCTGACCCCGGTGGTTCGAACCTTCTATGACACCCTGAAAGAGGCCTTCGTTCCTCCCATGGACATCGACCTCTCCGCCCCCGAGAGCGGGGGGGACCACATCCTGGGCTGGGAGGACCCCCTGGAGTGGGGGGTGGAGCCCTTGGCCATGCTGCCGACCTGACCCGGAAAGGTGTGATCGAGTCCCTCGGGGCATGGCGTTAGCCTAGGGAATCCCCCTCCGGAGCACCCATGTCCACGGATCGCTTCCTCCAGGCCCGCAGGCTCTTCCCAGCCCTGGGTCGCATTTACAAGGGCCAGCCCCTGGCGTACTTTGATGGACCCGGCGGCACCCAGGTACCGGAGTCGGTGATCGCCGCCGTTTCCGACTACTACGCCACCTGCAACGCCAATGCCCACGGTCACTTTGTGACGGCCGTGGAGTCGGATGCCCTCGTCCACGGTTGTCGCGAGGCCCTGGCGGACCTTCTGGGGGCACCCTCCTGGCGGGAGATCTCCCTGGGGGCCAACATGACCACCCTGGCGTTCAGCCTGAGTCGGGCCTTGGCCCGGGAGCTGAAGCCCGGGGACGAGGTGGTCATCACCCAGCTGGACCATGAGGCCAACCGCGGTCCCTGGCTGACGCTGGAAGAGAAGGGCGTGGTGGTGCGGGAAGTGGCGGTCCAGGCCGATGGCACCCTGGATCCCGAGGATTTCCAGGCCAAGGTGGGGCCCCGAACCCGCCTGGTGGCCGTAGGGTATGCCTCCAATGCCCTGGGGACGGTGAACGACCTGGCCCTGGCCCGTCGGCTTTCCAAGGCTGTGGGGGCCTGGCTCCTGGTGGACGCCGTCCATGCCGCCCCGCACTTCCCCCTGGATGTGGTGGCCCTGGACGTGGATTTCCTGCTGTGCTCCGCCTACAAGTTCTATGGCCCCCACGTGGGGGTGCTCTACGCCCGGCCGGGGCTGCTGGATCGCCTGACCACGGATCGACTGCGCACCCAGGAGGCTGAGGCCCCCTTCCGACTGGAAACCGGAACCCTTAACCATGCGGCCCTGGCGGGGGTGCGGGCTGCCGTCCATTTCCTGGCGGACCTGGCCGTCTCGGGTACCACCCTGCGGGAACGACTGCTGGAAACAATGGCGGCCCTGGCCCATCGGGAACGCCGCCTCGCCCAGATCTACCATGATCAGGTCCGGGACATCCCGGGCATCAGGGTCTGGGGTCCGGATTTCCAGACCCCCCACCGTGCCCCCACGGTGTCCATCACCCTCGAAGGGGTCCAGGCCGATACCGTGGCCCAGGCCCTGGGGCAGCAGGGCATCGCCGTCTGGAGCGGGCATTTCTATGCCGCCAGGGTGGTGGAGGTCCTCGGCCTGGAGCCCGTGGGCGGTTTGGTGCGGGCTGGCATCAGCCTCTACACCACCGAGGAGGAGGTGCAAAGGCTGCTGGATGGTTTGGCGAGCTTGGCCCCCTGAGGCTTCGGCTCCCTGGATCTGGAAGCCGGCGGCGCCTCACTGTTAGCTTCGTTCGCAGTATTTGGAGGGATATGGCAGAATGACGGCCTACAACTTTAGTAGGATTCCCATCCCTGAATTCGAGTCACTCGGAATTTCTATGAGCTGAAGGATCCTTGCTATATCATTCCCAAACCCAGTGTTTGCTTCCCCCCCCCCTCACAACCCCCCTGCTTTTTGCAGGGCGCTCAAGGAGTCAACCCTTATGCGAAACCTCTTCAAAATCGCCTTGGCGCTTATCGCCTCGGCAGGCCTCACGGCCCAGGCTGGCGATGTCACCGCCTCCCTGCGCGGTGGTCTCGGCCTCGGAAAGAAGGATGGCGTCAAGGATATGCTCGGCTTCGGACTGGGCACCTCTTTCGATCTGTCCTCAGACAACGCCATCGCAGCGGAACTGGCCTATTTCTACCAGCCCGGCACCCGCGAGCTGGTGGGCATCGTCCCGCCCGCAGGTGTGAACCTTGGTGCTTCCACGAACTTCCAGAAGCTGAGCGCTTCGGGCATCGGCCTTCGCGCCGCCTTTGTCCACAAGCTCTCCGGCGACTGGTCCTTCCAGGCTGGTGCCTACTTGGCCCAAGTCAAGTCCCGCATGGATGCCGTTGGTGATGTGCGTTCGACCACGGGCCAGATCGGTGGCTGGGCTTCCAGTCCCGAGAAGTCCTCCATGGGCCTGAGCCCCTATGTGGGCTTGGTGCGCAAGTTCGGTGATGTCGGCAACTTCGAGATCAATCTGTCGACCCTCAGGTACAAGCAGGTCACCCTCACGCCCACGTGGGTGGGGACTGGCGTCAACACGGTTCAGCCGATGTACGGGGCCAAGGATGTTACCCATCTGAACCTCGAGTTCGGCGTTTCCTTCCGTCTCTAGTCCAGCGACCCATCCAACGGAGGATATCATGATGAATCGTTATGCAATGTTTGGTCGGGTCGGGCTGATGTTGGCCGTCGGCTCCGCGCTGGTGGCCCAGGAAACCGGTCAGGTTCACGGTGTGGTGAAGACCACTGCCGGCAAGTCCGTTGCCGGGGCCGTGGTGAAGATCGAATCTCCCCAGCTCCTCAAGTTCAGGACCTTCGTCACGGCGGAGGACGGGCAGTTCCGCTTCCCGCTCCTGCCCCCCGGCGACTACAAGATGACGGCCACGGCCCCCGAATATATTTCCACGGGCGCCACCTTCCGCATCGGTATCGGCACCCGCATCGTCCAGGAGATGGTCATGAAGCCCATCGCCACCGCCGGCACGACGGTGGAAGTGGTGGGCACCGTGAATGCGGCCGTGGACAAGGCCGACACCAAGACGGCCACGAACTTCTCCAGCCAGGTGCTGGAAAGCCTCCCGGCCTCCGACCGCGCCTTCTTCGGCGCCGCCCAGCTGGCTCCCGGCGTGGTGACCACGAGCACGGGCAGCGTTTCCATCCGCGGCGGAAAGACCGCCACCACGGTCTACACCTTGAACGGTGGAAGCGTCGGCGATGAATACCAGGGCCAGCAGTACGAAAACCGCGTGGTGGATGACGCCATCGAGGACGTGCAGGTCATCCAGTCCCCCCTGAATGCCCGCTACGGCCGCACCGGCTCCGGCATCATGAACATCGTCAGCAAGAGCGGCGGCAACGAGTTCAAAGGCAGCATCCGCAAGCAGATCGGCCGCACCGATTGGGGTGCCTGGGCACCCAACGCCCGCAACAGCCGTGGCTACAACAATGCTTACAGCAGCCGCGTGACGGATGTGTTCATGGAAGGTCCGATCATCAAGGACCGTCTGTGGTTCTCCACCTTCACCAAGCTCCGCCCCGCCGAGTCCTTCTCGGACAATATCCTTGCGGGTGAGAATCCTGCCAACTGGTCCGCGGGCTACTACCTGAGCCCTGGTGACTTGGCCGGTGTCTTCGGCGTGCCCGAGGTGCCCCACACCTATTCCATGGGCAAGACCCTGTCGGGCACCTACAAGTCCGACACCTTCTCCTTCAAGCTCACCCTGGGCATCACCCAGGACCACACGATCTCCCTGGAGCGCTACATCCAGAACGCCGAGACCGCCAACCGCAACCCCTATGGTATTCCCATCGTGGCCACGGTCGGCTCCAACAGCCTCAGCCAGAAGGATGATTCCAGTACCTCGGGCCTGCAGTACCGCGGCACCTTCGGAACCAGCATCTTCGTCGAGGCCATGTACAACAAGATGAAGAGCGGCGCGGTCTTCCCGGCTCCCAGCGGTGCCCATGTCCGCTGGAACAACGGCGGCAGCGCCTACGGCGTGCTCTTCCCCTATGGCTTCAACCTGAGCCCCGCCCGGGATGGTCGTGACAGCCAGAACGGCAGCATCAACGTGAAGATCTTCGCGGACATCGCCGGATCCCATGAAATCGATGCCGGTGTGGACTGGTACCAGTTCGAACGCGGCACCATGTCCCAGAACGGCGCCCTGAACCGCCGCTTCTATGTGCCTTGGGTGACCCCTGGTTCTGCGGCCGCAGGGCATCTCCCCTCGACCCCCGGCTTTGGCTCCCTGGGCGCGGATCCCTACGGCGAAACCCTTGGGTTCTTCACCGAGAACCTGCAGGACGATGCGGCCCTGTATGGGGGTAACCCGGGTGTCAACGGAACCGCCGCCGTCTACCAGCAGTACTACGGCAAGGATGGGCTGACCACCAACCGGAACATCGCCATCTACCTGAACGACCAGTGGGCCATCAACAACAACTGGAGCGTGATGGTCGGTCTGCGCATGGACAAGTTCCGCGTCACGGATACGGATGGCGCCGTCCTGCTGGACAAGATGGCCCCCGTGTCCCCCCGTATGTCGGTGAAGTACGACTTGCAGGGCGACAGTCGGCGCGTGATCTCCTTCACCGCCGCCAAGTTCGTGGAGAGCTACGGTGCCGGCTTCACGGATGCTTTCGTGAAGAAGGCGAACACCCGCTGGGCCCGCTTCGGCTGGTCCGCCTTCAACCCCGGGGACTACGGCTTCGTGGGCTACAACGCCCTGACCAATCCCCAGAACTACGGTGGCCCCAAGGGCCTGGGCGCCACGGCTGGCGCGCCGTACCAGATCTTCGATGCCGCCTCGGGCAACATCGGGATCAACGACATCACGAATCCCTACTCCCTGGAATTCACCGTGGGCTACAAGCGCTCCTACGAGAATGGTGCGTACCTGAGCCTCAACCTGGTGAACCGCGAATGGAAGAATGACTTCGCGATTGTCCAGGACCTGAATTCCAGCTATGTGAAGATCGCGGGCGACCCCTCGGGCCTCAGCACCAGCACTATCCCCCTCCTGGCCACCCGGTACGGCAACAGCGACCTGCTCGAGCGCAAATACTGGGCACTGGAAATGGATTTTGCTTCCAAGGTCGGAACCTTCATTAGTGTGGGTGGCTCCTACACCTTCAGCCGCCTCACCGGCAACCAGGAGGGTGGCGATAGCACCGCCCAGGGCTTCCGTGACAACGGTGCCAGCGCGCCGCTCTTCTACCGCGATTGGTTGACTTCTGCCCGTACCGGAGCGACCGCCCTGACGGGAGGCCCCTGGAGCGTGAATGATTTCGCCCCCTACGGCCCCCTGAGCAGTGACCAGACCCACAAGCTGCGCCTGACCCTCTCCGCCCGTCTGCCCCTGGGCAAGGGCTGGATTAGCTACAGCCTGCTGGCCCGCTACGACAGCGGTTCCGCCTACAGCGCCGTGCGCGCCGCAGACCCCGAGTCGGGCAAGTGGCTCGCCTCCCTGCCCTCCGGTCCCAAGCCCACCGCCGCCACCACGTTCAACCGCTTCTACAGCGGGCGCGGCGCCTACCGTTTCGCCGACACCTACGGGGCCGACTTCAAGGTCGCCTTCGAAGTGCCCGTGTTCTGGCGCGTCCGCCTCATGGGCGACGTTCAGGTCACCAATGTGTTCAACAGTCCGATCCTGAGCCTCTGGAATACCGCGTTTGCCGCCAAGGCGGCTGTTGCCGAGCGTGCCTACCCCATCAAACTCGCTAGCCCGGGCACCTTCGGCACGGATAACGAAACCTACACGAACTATGTGGGCCGCCGCACCATCACGGCCTCCATGGGTCTGCGCTTCTAGGGAAGGAGATTCGAATGAACCGCTTCAAACACTCCCTCGCTCTCCTTGCCTTGGCCGCTGTGCCTGCATTGGCCCAGGATCCGAGCTTCGAAGTCGGCCTGGCCATTGTCGAGCAGCTGGACACCGCCAAGAACATCACCAACGCCAATAGCGGCTTGGCCCTTTCGGCTGCCTACTACGTGCGCACCAAAGGGGACTACACCCTGCGCTTCGGCCTGGGACTGAATTCCCTTTCTGGAAATGCATTCAGTGGCGCCCTGGGTCCTGATGGCCCCACCACCCTGAATGGTGTGGAACTCAGCCTGACGGGAACCCAGGTCCATGCCGATCTGATGGTACCGAGTCCCTGGAAGAAGACCACCTTCGTTACGGGCCTCAGCCTTCAGCAGTGGTCCTACAAGGCCACCCTGGGCAAGGATTCCATCAACCACCTGACCGGTGACCGTTCCACCAGCGGCACCATCAAGGGGCTCAAGTTCGGGCTCCGCCTGGGCATCCAGGTGGCCTTCACCCCAAACTGGGTGGGCGAACTGCTCCTCCAGCAGACGGAACTGGGAAGCAATGGCGATGGCGACAAGACCAAGGGCAACCTTGCCACCACGCCCTACGAAGCCAACGAGAATCCCGCGTGGCTGCAGTTGGGTGTCCGTTACCGGTTCTAGTTTCTTCAAACCGGTCAAAACTGGAAGGCGGGCCCTTGGGCCCGCCTTTTGTGTACGGCCGGAGGGGGTACCGGGAGGTGCCACGCGGCACCCCGTCAGTCGTGAGAGGTCGCTGAGGGTGCGCCTTCGCAAGGGATAGGTTGTGCGGGGGGTCACACCCGGACAGCCCTTGAGGGGCCTGTTAGCGCGGTCACGCATCCTAGGCCAAGGCTGGTCGATGGATCGAGTGCGGTCGGTCAACAGGTGCCTTCGCGTACCATCTTCATGTCCCCCGTCAGGCTCTGGAGGGTCCCGACCTTGGCTCCTTCGACTTTCACCATGTGGCAGCTTCCCGGTATCACGCGGGGAGGGTGGCCCCCCTTGGAGACCCCGGGGGGGAGCCTCCATTCATTCCTTGAAGGTCCCGTCAGGGTCCATGCCCTCTGCTTGCCCAGCGAGGCAAGGCCCTGGATCGAAGCGCTCGCGTGCCGCGCCTCCGAAGCACGTCGCGCCCGTGCAGACCGTTTTCGCTTTCAGGCGGATGCGCTGCGCTGTCTGGCCGCAGAAGGCTTGCTGCGGCATGCCCTGGCTGAGGTCCATGGACTGGATGTGGATCCGGGCGAGCTCGTCATGGGCAGACATGGGAAGCCGAGCTTGGCGAGGCACCCATCGATTCATTTCAATTTGAGCCATTCCGGTGCCTGGGTGCTGTGCGCCCTGCACCACCGCCCCGTGGGCATCGACGTGGAAGAGGCGCGTGCCCTTGAGGTCCTGCCTGCGGAACAGGTCATGACGAACTCGGAACTGCGGCATTTCCATGAACTCCCGCCCCAGCAGGCCCAAGACTTCTTTTACCGGCTGTGGGCCCTCAAGGAGAGCCTCCTCAAGGCCTTGGGCACGGGGTTCAGCCTGGATCCCCGTGCGCTGGGGCTGCATTTCGAAGGAGACGAGGTCCACGCCCACCGTTCGGGCAGGCCCTTGGGAAACTGGCGGTTGCGCGAACTGCCCATGCCCAGGGGCGCCAAGGCTGCCCTGTGCCACCGGGCGGGGTAGGTGAACGGGACTCCAGGAGGCTCGACTGGACCCGACTGGAACCATAAGCCAAGGCTGACCACGGCAGCCCTCCCGGAAGCCAGGGGACGCTGCCAAGCCTCGGCCCTCAATCCCGCACCCCCAGGCGTTCCCGCATCTGAGGGGTGGCACTTCGACTGACTTCCAACTCCAGCCCATCCGGAAGCCGGACCTTCATGCGGCCCCCCAGAATCGGCCGAAAGCCGATCACGGCTTGAGGACGCAGGAGAATGTTGCGCTGGATCCTCACGAGGTCGGTGCCGGGCAGGGCTTCCTCAACCTCCCGTGTGCAGGTCCAGAGCGTGCGGAATTGCTTGCTTCCGCACCAGGCCCAGACCACCTCACGATCCACCTCGAAGTGGGTCACCCGGCGGAGTTCCAGGAAGAGCTTGCCGTCCCCAGCCTTGATGGTGATGCGGGTGGGTTGGGTGGCCGCAGGAGGGGTGGGTAAGGGGATTCGAGAACTGGTCCCCAGCGCCTTCCGCTCCCGAAGGCGCTGCAGGGTGTCCCCCAGGCGGTCCTCGTAGACCGGTTTGACCAGGTAGTCCACGGCCCGTACCTGGAAGGCCCGCACGGCCTGGTCCACGCTGGCGGTGACGAAGACCACCGAGGGTGGGTTCGGGAGTTCGGCCAGCACCTCGAATCCATTGGCACCCGGCAGCTGGATGTCGAGGAATAGCGCATCCACCGGATGGGTCTGGAGCCAGTCCAGGAGTTCGGCACCCTCGGCGAATTCGCCCAGCACCTCGCACCCTGCTTCAGATAGAAGCCTGGCCAGGCGTCGCCTCGCCAGGGGCTCGTCTTCGAGCAGGGCCACTCGCAGGGGGACGGTCATGTCCCAATTCTAGCCTTCTGAACCGAATCCCAGGGCCGGTCGATCGATGAGGAGGGTGGCCAGGGTCCAGTCCCCTTCCCGGGTGAGATTGAAGGAGGCCTGGCTTCCGTAGATTAGTCGAAGCCTTCGACGCAGGTTGGACAATCCAGAGCCCCGTCGGATGGAGAGTGAGGGGGCCTGTCCCGTATTGCGAATCTCGAGGCGTAGTCGAGCCGACTCGAGGCGCACTCGGATTCTCAAGGTGCCCCCACCCGGGGTGGGCCAGATGCCATGCTTCAGGGCATTTTCGGCGAGTCCTTGGAGGACCAGGGGGGGGACGGACAAGGTATCCAGACCGGCCTCGCAATCCCAGTCCACCCGCAAGCGGGGACCATGACGAAGGGATTCCAACTGCAAATAGTCCTCGAGGATCCGGAGTTCATCGGCGAGGGGTACCGTGATGCATTCAATGGAGGCTTGGATCTGCCGCAGGAGCCTGGACATGGCCCGCACCATGGAGGAAGCCGTCTGGGGCGCCTCCACGATCAGCTCCGCGAGTCCGTTCAGTGCGTTGTTCAGGGCGTGGGGCTGAAGTTGCCCTTGCAAGGCTCGCAGCTCCGCGGAATAGGCCTCCTGGCGGATGGCCTGGGCTTGGATTTCCGCCCTCCGACGGGCCCAGGACAGGCCTCCAAACGCGATCATGAGAGGGACCAGCAGGCTCCATTGGATGCGCAGGGCCGTAGCCAGGGCGATGGGCAAGCCTGCCTGGTGCCGCAGGCCCAGCTGGAAGAGCATCAGCAAGGTCAACCAGCCCCCGCAGGTCAGGGCGGCAAGGCCGAGGCGTCCCATGAAGGAGCGGATTCCCCGACGCTCCGCCCAGTGCCACGGCAGGGGAGCCAACCAGCCGAAGCTGAGCACCTGCAACGCGGCACCCGAAAGGTCCGAAATCCAGACCAGCGGATGCGCCAATGCCCCGGTTTCATGATCCTGCCACAGCCAAACGGAGGCCAGGCACAGGAAGGCCAGGGCCTGAAGAGCCCAGGCAAGGGCGCGATCCCTGGCCGATCTAGAAGGTGCAAATCCCATGGCGTCGAAGTGAAGACCTTCTATTTGCCAGCCCCGAGTGGGGAATTGAGGGGCGCGCCGCAGACGCGAACGGAGTCGCAGTAGGGCACACTCTTGGAGATTTCCGTGGGGACGATCTGGTTGGGTTGGGGGTTAGGTTCCAACGTGTCCCCACCGCCCCAGGGGTGCGCCAGTTCGTCGGCGGTGAGCGGGGTCAAGGTCTCTTTGACGAGCTTCAGGGGGCTGATCATGAAATCCTCCATACGTGGGTGGGGTGAAGGATCCATTTTGCCCTTCCTGGAGGCTCTGGCGGACCACGGATAATTAAAAGGGTGGTATTTGGTTGATTCTAGGTCGCCTATGTAATCGGGCCATGCAGGGCTGGAGCACTTACCCCGTTGGACTGTCACACTTTTCCGCGGAATGGAACAGGGTGTGGGTGGGGGATGCCAGCATCATCCGAAAGGAGTGGCCCTGCGGTCCTACTTCAGTTTCGCCAGCTCCGCGGTAAAGGCCTGGGGACCGCCCTTCATGTAGCCGAGGCGGCCCACTTCCTTGCCCGATCCATCCAGCACCACGATGGTGGGATAGCCTTCGATGGCGTACTGCTTCGCAAGGGCCTTGTTGGCGGCCTTGAGGGCGTCGCTCTGTTCCTTCTTGCGGGGGAAGTCCAGCTCCACCAGCACCAGGTTCTTGGCGGCGTACTGGGCAAACTCGGGGGTGTCGAAGACTTCCTTCTTCAGCTTGACGCACCATCCGCACCAGTCCGAACCCGTGAAGTCCACCAGGACGAGCTTCTTCTCGGCCTTGGCCTTGGCGATGGCCTTGGGCAGGTCCGTGCCCCAGTCTGCGGCGGGAAGGGTGGCGCTGGCCAGGACCAGGGTGGCGGCGGCAATGAAAGTCCTCATGGGGTTCCTCCAGGAAACACTGCGCTTCTAGGATGCCGGTGGAGGGCCTTCGGCCCCAAATAGGATTTTCGTCGGTGCTCATCTCTGGGGTCCTGCAACCGATAGAGCTGGGGTATGACGCCTCTGCGCCGACTTCTGGCCCGCAACCT
>CAZPUI010000070.1:0-13540 GCA_964589695.1 uncultured Solibacteraceae bacterium
CTCGCCCGCGTCATGTCGCGCATCTATGCCGAAGGGCTCACCACGCCTTCGGGGGGCAACCTTTCCCTGCGGGGTGCGGAGGGCGACCTGTGGGTGACCCCCAGCCAGGTGGACAAGGGCCGATTGGAGCCCCACCACATGGTGAGGGTGCTGCCGGACGGAAGCTGGGAAGGCGCCTGCAAGCCCACCTCGGAATGGCCCTTTCACCGCGCGGTGCTTGCGGTCCGCTCCGACCTCCAGGCCCTCGTGCACGCCCACCCCACCGCCCTGGTGGCCTTCAGCGTGGTGGGCAAGCGCCTGCCCCAGGCAGGCTTCCCGGACCTGGTGCGCTGGGCGGGAGCGCTTGGTAACTCGGACTTCGCCCTCCCCGGCTCCCAGCGCCTGGGGGACCACCTGGCCCAGGCCTTCGCCGAGGGCTGCGACGCCGTCCTCATGGAGAACCACGGGGTGGTGGTGGGGGGCAGGGACCTGGCGGAGGCCTACCATCGCTTCCACGCCCTGGAGCACCTGGCCACGATCCACCTGGGGGGCCTGCGGCTGGGACCGACCCAGGCCGTTCCACCGGGGAGCCCCGTGTCCCCGGCCTGGGAGACGGGCTCCCCGGAACGGCCCAGGGAAGCCGGTCCCCTGGGGGAGGAACTGGCGGACCTCACCCAAAGGGCCTATGGACGGAGACTCCTGGGCAGTCGCTGCGGCGCCTTCTCCGTGCGCTGCGGACCAGGCTACCTGGTGACCGCCGAAGGCGTGGACCGGGCAAATCCCTTGGCCGGAGACCTGGTGTACGTGGAAGGGGGAAGGATCGCCCCGGGGCCCTCGCCGGATGCCATGGCCCCCCTCCACGGCGCCATCTTCGCCGCCCATCCCGGGGTGCAATCCGTGGCCACGGCCCTTCCCCCCAGCCTCATGGCCTTTGCCGCCAGCGGTGTTCCCTTCGATGCCCGGACCATCCCCGAGGCCTACCTCTTCCTCAAGACCGTGCCCACCCTGCCCCTGGGGGTGAGGACCCAACCGGACGTGCTGGCCGCCGCCCTGGGTCCCCAGACGCCCGTGGCCCTGGTGGCCCACGCCTGTGCGGTGGTGACGGGCGCCAGTCCCTTCCAGGTCTTCGACCGCCTGGAAGTGGCGGAATTCACCGCCCGGACCATCCTGGACAGCCTCCCCCTGGGGCCCCTGCGGCCCCTTGGGCAGGAGGTGTTGCAGGAAATCTGCCGCGTGTATGGGGTCTGAGCCCTTCCGCTGGGCCCCGTACCTGCCTTGTCCTTGGACGCTAAGGTTGCTCGGTTCGCTCCCGGGTCCCCGCGCCCCCCCCAGGGGTGGCCTTGGCGCCGGGTGCGGGGGACTTGGGGCTGCCGCCGATCCGGGTGCTGTACTCCTCCAGGGAGGTGGACACATAGCGTCCCCATTCCGTGGTTTCAGCCTTGATCACGGCGTAGAAGGCCTCCAGGACCTGGTGGAGGAGCTTGAAGGCTTCCTCAGGCTCGGTGACCCCCTCGGCCGTCTGGCGGTATCGCCAGGCTGCCCAGTCCAGGCGGAAGCGCGTCAGGAGGTGTTCCAGCTCGAGCTGGGCCGTCACATTCCGCACATGGCCCCCAGTGGCGCCGAACAACCGGTTCACCAGGACCACCGCCGTGGCACCGGCCATGAGCACATAGCCGATGGCGGTGAGGGCCTTGAACCGCACGGGATCAAGGTTGGTCAGCAGGGGGGCGATGAATCCGGCGGTCCCCAGGCTCCAGGCCAGCCAGCGGGTGATGCCCGAGAAGGCACGCTGCTTTCGGCGGGCCCGGTAGTAGAACTCGATCTCGCTCAGCAGCAAGGCATCGAGGGCTTCGCACAGGGTCTGGAAGTACTCGGGGGTGGCCTTCAGGGGCTCGTCCTTCCAAAGGCGCTTGCAGGATTCCAGGAAGGCGTTCAGCTTGACGGGGTTCTCGACCCTCCGGAATCGCTGGAAGAAGGACATGGGCACCTCGCGGGGGTAGGCGGCGTCGGAGGCAGGGGTGGGAAGCGGTGGAATGTCGAGCGTAGCGGCTTGAGGGGAAACCTTGCACCTGGTTCGGCGAAAAATGCCCTTCCCGGTCCCTTGACAGGGGACCTCCGAGCACCGAATATATCGGACAGCGATATATCGTGAATCGCTAGATCGAAAGGCGAGTGAGCCATGAACCGCGCCCCCAGCTCCGCCCTCCAGATGCTGCCCCTGACGGAGAGCACCTTCTTGATCCTGGCCGCCCTGGCCCTTCCCCGGCACGGCTACGCCATCATGCAGTGGGTATCCGAAGCCAGCGGGGGGCGGGTGAAGCTGGGGCCGGGCACCCTCTACGGGGCCTTCACCACCCTCCAGGAGAAGGGCCTGATTCTTCCGGCGGGGGAGCAGGCGGAGGGCAGTGAGCGGCGCAAGGTGTACGCCCTTACCCCCCTGGGGCGGGAGGTGCTGGACCTGGAGGTCCAGCGACTGGTGGAACTGGCGGGCATTGGGCACAGGAGTCTGGAGACAGGAGGCATGGCATGAGCGAGCAGAAGGTGTTCTGGCGGTTCTGGCTGGCCCACGAGGACAGCCGGCAAGAGGCCTGGCTGGAGGCCAAGGCCCGGCAGGGGTGGCATCTGGTGAAACCGGGCATCCTGGGCTTCCGCTTCGAGCCAGGGGATCCCCGGGAGGCCCGCTACCGCCTGGATTATCAGGTCCAGAAGGGCAGGGACCGGTCGGAGTACCTGGCCCTATTCAAGGACGCGGGATGGGAGTTCCTGGGGGAGGTCTCCAACCGCTACTACTTCCGGGCCCGCCCCGAGGCCCTCAGCCCGGAGATCTTCACGGACGCCGAGTCCCGGAAGGACCGCATCCGCCGGGAGCTTCGGGTGGTGCTCCTCTTCACCTTCATCACCACTTTCAACACCCTGAACCTGGCCCGCAGCGTTCTCAAGGGCACGCCGACCTACCGGACCCTGGATTTGATCCTTCCCCCGGCCCTCCTGCTCAGTGCCCTGGCCGCAGGGCTGCTGGGCTGGTGTGCCTGGAAGCTCTACCAGGGCCTGCGGAGCAGGTGAGTCACGAAAGGAGGGAACGTCTGATCACCCCCTCAATGCATGCATCGCCCCTACCGCTTGACTCCGGGCGGTGGTTCAACCTCACCTTCCTGGACAATTTCAGGGACGACCAGGAGCACCAGCTCTGTATTGCTCTTTGACTTGGTCTTCACGCCGAAGAGGCGGCCAAGGATGGGGATGCGGGCCAGGAGGGGAAGGCCGCTGGTCTTGTCACTCTCCTCGCTCTGCATCAAGCCCCCGATGGCCATCATTTCGCCGCTGCGCAATCGCACGGTGGTCTGAGCTTCACGCGTCCCGATGATGGGGAAGTTCGAGTTGTTGATCAGCATCGTGCCCTTGACCGTGGAGACTTGGGTGAAGAGCGATAGGGTCAATTCGTTTTCGAGACCGACCTGGACAGCCACCTGGAGGTATATTCCCGCCCGGATCTCGGCGACATCATAGATGGCAAGCCCTTGGGCATTGATGCCCGTCTGCTTGGGGTACAGGCGGCGCTCACCGATAAGGATGAAGCTGCGTTCCCCATCCACCAGGGTCAAGGAGGGATTGGCGAGCGTTTTGGCCTTGCCTGCGTCTTCATTGGCCTTCAGCGTGGCGCTGATGGTCGTCGGATTATGCGCAAAACTCCCGATTTTGAATCCGTTGACGGTGTTGGGTGGACTGGCATTCCCGTCCACCTTTTCGTGCAGTTCCAGTGGGGACCACGCCCAGCTGAGTCCCAGTTGCGAATCCAGTGACCCGCTCAGCTCCGTCAATTTGGTATTGATTCGCACCAACTTTCGCGGGTGATCAAACTTGATGGCCATGGCAACGGCCCGCCGAACCAGGTTGGAGGGCCCGCTGAAGACCACATGGTGTGTCTTGAAAGCTTGGTCGGTGGCTCCAAGCGCCCTGGCATCGTCAGCTCCCACATTCAGGTTCCCTTCCAGGGTCGGGGAAACAAAGGTGGGTCCGGTGATCACCTTCAGGCTAGGCAAAACCTTGCCAATCACCCCGCTGAGGCTGTCGGCACCAATGTACTCACAGCGATAAGCTACATCGACTTCGGTGGTATCTTTTTCCCCCGCTGCCAGAACCCGGAGTTCCCCTTCCTCACCCACGACCCACAGGCCATCCTCCAGTTTGAGGCAAGTGAGGTTCACGCTGCGGCTGAGGGCGTCCAAGGCCTGTTCCAGGGTGGCACTGGGGAGATCGAGTGTCACGGATTGGGGGATGTGGCGAAGGGGCTTGATCCTCACGCCGGCCGCAGCCGCCAATCGGTTCAGAAGGCCGATGGCCCCCTGCTGAGTTACCTGAATTCGGTAGTGCCCCAGAGCACCTGGAAGCCGAACAATGGTCTGTGCTGGGTTTGTTACCTGGGATGCAGGAGAGCCATGGCAGGCAGAACCAATGGCAATCCAAACTGCAGCCAGGCATAGAGTCGGCAAGCGCATGGGGCACTCCTGGGGCCAAATAATGCGAAGGAATGGTTTAGGTTACCGGACAAATGACTGGAGGGGCCCCTATTCTTGTGTTATCTAACACAAGATAATTTATTTGGAGAACCTCCTTATGCGAAGACCGATCGGTGTAGTCCTGGGTGTCGTTTTCTTGTCAGGCGCGTTGTTCGCGGGTGGATTCCTCAAGAAGCTGAGAAGGGCGGCCGCTTCCACCGCCAGCAAGGTGAGCCAGACGGCCGGGAACATGGAAAAGACAGCTCAGCAGGCCGTGGCCACGGTGGCGCCAGACGACACCCAGGTGTTCGGGAAGGCCTTCGTCGATGGCGTCATGGGCTTGAAGGACCTGCCGAAGGATTTCAAGAGCAACGTGGTTGGCCCGATCTTCACGACCCTGGATGAGAATGGTCGGGGCATGCTCAAGAATGCTTTGAATGACAGCGCCGCATTCCTTCAGGAAGCCCTCAATGATCTTAGGGATCCCAAAGCGGCTGGTGAGCGCCTGCTGTTGGCGATGATGGCCGCTCATGAAAAGGAATTGTATGCCGCGGTAACCATCGAGGCCGCCCTGCTCCAGCCCGTTACCCCTCCTGCACTACCCGCGGGGCTGGCCTACGACCAAGTCAGCTGGCTCTGCTCCCACAACGCTTTCTCGACCTACGAGGACGCCTACATTCCCTATGGCCAGCAGGTTTGCAACATCGAGAAGCAGCTCCAGCTCGGGGCCCGCGCCTTCATGCTCGACACCTACCTGTCAAAGGGGTCGATCGTGATGGCCCATGGTTCCCTGGACCTGGATCCCTGGCAGCGCCCCATTGCCTATACCACCCGGAAGAATGCGCCCATGTCCTATGGTCAGGTCCTGGCCACCTTCAAAAAGTTCCTCGATGATCACCCAGATCAAATCGTGACCCTGATCCTGGAGGACTACGTCAAGGACGCAGTTCCCTTCAGGAAGGCGTACACGGACGCGGGCCTTCTCCCCTACATCTATTCGCCGACGATGCACAAGGCTGACAAGGGCTGGCCAACCCTTGGGCAAATGATCAAGGACAAGCACCGCCTGGTGATCTTCGTCGACAACCCAAGTTCCCAGGCGGATGATCTCGCCTTTAACCAGTGGTCGGTGATGGTGGAGAACCAGTACGGCACCCTTGATGTCTCCAAGGCCTGTCAGGAGCGAAAGGACTCCGAGAGTGTCAAGGATGTGCGGACATTGTTGCTGCTCAACTGGTTTGATGACGAACCGCAGAAGGAGACGGTGGATCTCGTCAAGGGAATCACATGGACGAATCCGGGCTCCATTGCCTCAGGCATCAGCAAGGTCATGGGGGCACTGGGCAAGGGTCTTGCCGATATCAGCGCCAAGGCCCACGAGAAAACCAACGACTCGGACCTCAAGGCATTCCTCGATACCTGGCTCAAATCGGGATTCAACGGGAAGTACGCCCATCGATACCCCAATTTCATTGCCCTGGACTTCGTCAGCGAGGGAAACCCCTTGACCCACATCAACGCCATTAACGAGGCAGCGGCCAAGGGGAATGCGGCCGACATGTTCGGACCCATGCCTGACACGCGTCCAAGACCCCGCTAAGACGACGGCTCAGCCGACAGGCTGCGTCATGCTTAAGCCTGGTCCAAACAAATGGGCGCGGTACACCGCGCCATGCATCCTTTGCACCCGCTCGGCTGTATTGATCTGTAGCGAAGGTGCGAAACGATGGATGTCCCCCCATGACCCTTGATCACCCGTCCCCCGGCCCGAAGGAGGTCGTCGACTTCGACTTCCAGGCCGTTGTGGAAGCCCACCAGTCCATGGTCTTCTCCATCGCGCTCTATGCGTTGCGGGACCGGGCCCTGGCCCAGGATGTGGCCCAGGAGGTCTTCCTGCGGCTCTGCACGCGCCTGGGTGGGATCCAGTCGGAGTCCCACCTGGTGGCCTGGCTGCGGACGGTGACGTCCCGCCTTTGCATCAACGAGCTCCAGCGTTCGGGCCGACGGGCCACGAGCCTGGACCTTGTGCCTGAAATGTCGGAGGACACGGGTTCCGGCGATCCCTTCCTGGCCGCGCATGTGCGTCGCCTGCTGGGCGAACTTCCAGGGCCTGCGCGGCTGGCGCTCATCCTGCGGTACCAGGAGGATCTGGATCCCAAGGAGATCGCCTCCATCCTTAAGGAACCCCTCCCCACCATCAAAAGCCGTCTTCAGCGAGGTCTCCAGTGTCTGAGGCTGAGCCTGCAAAGCCTGGGGGTCGTCCCATGACCGATCTTGAACGTCACGTCGCACAGGCCCTTCCACGTCAGTCGGCGCCCCCGGGCTTCACCGAAGCCGTGCTGCGGGCCGCCCGGGCCCGCCGGGCCCGACATCGGGCCTGGCTGGCAGCGGCCACCCTCGTGGCCGCCCTGCTGCCGGGCACCTACATGGTTCACCGCCATCAGCAAAGGAAGCACGCCGAGGCCCAGCTTCGCCTGGCCCTGGAAGTGACCAGCGAGCATCTCAATGCCCTCTTCGAGCGCCTGGGCGCACCTTCGGAGCAGCCATGACCGTTCTTGTTCCCGCCAGCCTCGTGTGCCTCTTGGCCGCAGCGCCCCTGTGCGCCCAGGCGGGCCGCCTGAAGATCGACCACCTCAAGCCCCTGATCCCCAAGGCCTCCAAGGTCGTGGATGTGAACCTCGATGGGGAAGCCCTCAAACTGGCCTCGGGGAACCTTTCCAAGGACCCCGCCGCCCAGGCGGTCGTGAAGGATCTCCTGGGCATCTTCGTGCGGGTCCTGGAGTTCGAGCAGCCGGGGGCCTATGGCCCAGGGGACGTGGACCCGATCCGACGGCAGCTCCAGAACCCGGCCTGGACACCCCTCTTCCAGATCAAGGACAAGGATGCGGAGGTGGGAATCTACCTCATGTCCCGGGAGAAGGGGGGGGAGGTCGCCCTGGCCATCTTCGTGGCGGAACCCAAGCAGCTGGTGGTGGTGAACGTGGTGGGACCCGTGAACCTTCAGAAGCTCGGAGCCCTGGAAGGCAAGCTGGGCATCCCGAAGCTGGGGTTTGGCAAGGGCGGCTCCAAGTAAGCTGCAGCACAACCCTACTTATAACCATGCAGCGGCCGGGGCCTGCCTTCCCGTGACCCCAGGTTCGCCCGTTCCCGCCTGCGACATTCCTCGCGGGCAGCCCAAGGTGCAGTTTTTGATGGAGGTCCCCATGCGTCCCTTCCTGGTCGCCTGCCTTGCCCTACCGTGTCTGCTCGTCGCCGCTGGCCCCGAGGAAACCCAGCGCCAGGCCCTCCAGCGCCTGGACCAGCGCCTGGAGGTCCTGCGGAAGGCCCACCACCTTCCCTCCCTCGCCGTGGCGGTCCTGCACCACCAGGCGGTGGTCTTCGCCAAGGGCTACGGCTTCGCCGATCTGGAAAGGCGCATCCCCGCCACCCCGGAGACCCCCTACTGGATCGCGTCGGTCACGAAGCCAATTGCGTCCACGCTCATGCTGAAGCTGGTGGAGGAGGGAAAGCTGGGCCTGGATGTCCCCCTGAAGGACCTTTGGCCGGGCTGTACCGCCGAATTTGAGCGGACCCGGGCCTACTTCCAGGCGCATCTGCCCCAGCTGATGGGGCTCATCTCGGCCTATGATTTCCGTCGAAACGACCACACCCTGCGCCACCACCTAAGCCACACCAGCGAGGGCGTGCCGGGCACGACCTTCCACTACAACGGCATGCTCTACGGCCGCATGAGCATGGCGGTGGACCATGTCTCCCCCCGGGATTTCGAGACCCTGGTGCGGGAGGACATCCTCCAGAAGCTGGGGATGCAGGATGCCCTGCCTTCAAGGGCCGACGCGTCCCGTCCCGAGGTCCTGAAGCGGCTGGCCGTGCCCTACCGCTGGGAGGACCCGAAGGGGCATGTGGCCAGCGAGGACCCCGGCGGGGACGATGTGAATGCGGGGGCGGGCATCGTCGCCTCCGTGCGGGACCTGGCCCGGTTCGACATGGCCCTGGACCGGGATCAACTCATGTCCAAGGCCTCCAAGGCCATGGCCTTCACCCCCCACCGTCTGAAGGATGGGACCCCCATCCCCTATGGCCTGGGCTGGTTCATCGGCGCCTACGGAGGCCACAAGGTGGTCTACCACACCGGCTGGCAACCGGGCGCCTGGTCGGCGCTCTACCTGAAAGTGCCCGACGCCGACCTCACCCTCCTCCTGCTGGCCAATGGCGAGGAACTCTCCGCGGGCTTCATGCCCTCCCTGGGGTCCGGCAGGGTGGAAGGCTCCCCCTTCGCCAAGGCCTTCCTGGAGCTGATGGTGGTTCCCGAGTCCCCGCGCGACCTTCCCCGCAAACCCGTGGGGAGGGATGGGAGGTCGCGCTGAAAAGGTGGAAGGGGGTATTAACTTCCCTACGCCGATGCCGCCTAGGGA
This sequence comes from uncultured Solibacteraceae bacterium, assembly GCA_964589695.1. Lineage (GTDB taxonomy): Bacteria > Acidobacteriota > Holophagae > Holophagales > Holophagaceae > CAZPUI01. Next base: position 8,891 of record CAZPUI010000070.1, read on the forward strand.
ACCCGGGGCGAGATCCTTCCGAGGATCCGCCCGCAGGGCCGCGCCGGGTCGCGGACGATGCCTTCGGCAAGGCGCGCAGGATCTCGCGTGGTGAGGCTCGGAGGTGAGTCAGATGCTCGTCACCGCAAGGGCAGGGCAGGTCAGGTCGCGGGACTCAATCTGGACGCGGCGGTCCGTGTGGCAGGGGTTGATCGGGTCCACCGCGAGCGCCTCTGCCGATACTTGCTGAGGCCTCCGCTGGCGCCTGCCCTTTGTCTTTTCGCCATCCACCGATTTGCCCGTTTGATTTCCCTATCCCCGCTATCTTTGCTCAGGGACCCCATCACCAGGCGCCAAGCACCAAATGTCGCGGGAAATATTTGGGACCTCTGCTCGACCAAAATACGCCCGGAGAGAATAGATGCGATACAAGGTCCTGATCGTCTTTCTGTTGTCCCTTTCCATTGCTGGGAGTTGCCCCTCACAGGAAATCCCGCGGAATCTTGCCCTGCACAAGCCCTACACCCTGGAACCCGCGCCCAACTATGCCCTTTGCACGGATCCGGGCGATCGCACCCAGCTTACGGACGGTGATCATGTCAAGGGGACGTTATGGACGCAAAGGGGCACGGTAGGGTGGGCGTATGCGTCCTCGGTTCTCATCACCCTGGATCTCGGACAGGTGGCACCCATCGGTGGCTTGTCGTACAGCACATCGGCAGGCATCGCGGGCGTGGGCTTCCCTTTATCCATCGCCATACTGGTCAGCGACGATGGGACTGACTGGACCCCCGTTGGTGACTTGGTGGAACTTGGCCAGCGGAAAGGGAGAGCGCCTTCCGGGGGCTACCAGGCCTTCTGTTTCCGCACGGAGGATCTTGCGACCCGAGGGCGATTCGTTCAGCTGATCATCACGCCTACGGGACCGTACGTGTTTGTGGACGAGATTGAAGTCTTGGAGGGCCACAGGAGACTCCTGGAAGTGCCCCAAGCTGTTGGTGCGATCCGGAATACCCGTGCCTTTGTGCAGGCCTTGCGGTTCCAGGCCAGCCTTCGGCGGCGTCTTGTCCAGGATCTCGAGAAGGTCCGGACCTCTGTGGGAAACGCTCCTCTTGGTGAAGATTCCCGCCGAGGCCTCACCAAGGACGTTGACCGACTTTCAACTCAGATCGTATCCGAGGATCTTCGTGCCAACCCCTCGCAGCGTGCAGGGGCGCTATCGACGGTCTTTCCCATCAATACAAACCACGAGCAGGTTTTTGCGATCCAGGCGGCGACCTGGCGGGGCAATACTTCCGGGCAGCTGGTGGTCTGGCAGAATAACCGCTGGGATATGCTCAGCCCGACGGAAGCCCCGCAGACCGGCCCCGTGAGTCTCCAAGTCGCCCTGATGCGTGGGGAGTTTCGCTCTGAGGCCTTCAACCTGACCAACACCACGTCCAAGGTGGTGGAGGTGGCCCTCCGATTCGAGGGGTTGCCCGATGCGCCGCTCCCCGACTATATCCAGATCCACGAGGTCCTGTTTTCCGACACCCAATCAGGGGTTCCCGTGGCAGCGGCCCTGCCCTTGGCTGAACGGAGCGGAAAGGCCGGAGAGCCTGGAGGACCCTATGCCAAAGTCAGGCTCATCCCGGGGCTGACACGGCAGATCTGGTTGTCGTTTCACCCTATCGGGCTCCCCCCAGGGGAGTATGTGGGAAACCTGCATGTACGGCCCCTGTCGGGTGGAGCCAAGGATTCAACCCTTCCCCTTCGAATGAAGGTATACCCCTTGACCTTCCCCAGCCAGCCTCTCCTCCATTTGGGGGGATGGGACTACACCGATCGGGAGGTCATCGACCAAGTGGGACCAGGAAACCGCGAGATCTTCATCAGGCACCTGCGGGATCATTTCGTCGACAGTCCCTGGGCCCAGGCCGCGGTCCTCCCACCTGGTCGGTTCGATTCAGAAGGCCGAATGGTTCAGGCTCCCGACACCCAAGCATTCGAACGGTGGGTCCACCGCTGGCCCGGTGCCCGGAGGTATTTCGTCTTCCTCAACACAGGGACGGCTTTTTCTGGACTGGCCATGGGTACTCCAGCATTCCAAAAAGCTGTGTCCTCATGGATGACCTGGTGGGCAAGCCAGCTCCCACGATGGAAAATCCGGCCTGAACAGCTCGGCCTCCTGCTGGTGGATGAACCCCTGAACCCGACCAAAGATCGTATCGTTGTCGCATGGGCCAAGGCGATCCGCAGTGCCCGAACTGGCGTGGAGATTTGGGAGAATCCTGCCTGGGACAATCCGACACAAGCCAATCCCGAGGTCTTTTCCCTCTCGGATGCCCTGTGCCCCCATTTACCAACTCTGCAGGATCAGGGAAAGGCCTTTGCATCGTTCTTCCAGGCTCAGCAACAAGCTGGGCGCAGGCTCTGGTTCTATTCCTCTAGGGGCCCAAGCAAGCTCCTGGACCCCTACAGCTACTACCGCCTTCAACCCTGGTTCTGCTGGAAATACGGCGCCGTGGGCGCCTTCTATTGGTCCTTTAGCGACAGCCAAGGCACCTCGGATTGGTCAGAATACCTGGCTACGGGTGTCGGGTCCTATTCTCCCTTGTTTTTGGACGGCAAGTCAGTGATCGCCGGGAAACACATGGAGGCCATTCGAGAGGGCATTGAGGATGTCGAATACCTGCGGATGCTTCGGGACCGTATCACGGCTGCTGAGACGAAAGGGCGGAGTGGACCAGCCCTGGTGGCCGCGAAAAGCCTGTTGGCAGCTGCGGTCGAGCAAGTCACTGCCTGCATGAAATCATCGGTCCAAGGGCAATGGACCGAGCCCAAGGACCGCTCCGTGGCAGACCGAGTTCGCATTCAGATCCTCGATGCCATGGTGGCGTTGGGAGAGTAAGAGGCCTTTCCCGTCATGGACGGACAGAATCATCACCGTCCTGGGATCGTGGATACAGCAGGACGGCTTTGGATTGACACGGGCCCGATTTTTCCACACGAAACCCATTTCCGTTAGCGCAGCAGGGCCAATCCAGCCTCCAGGATCTCGTCCCGCCCTGCATCCCCCCGGACGTCGAAGGCCCCTTCATGAACGTGCCGGTCGACCCTCCACTCCGGAACACCTCCCCGGCACGTTCATGACAGCAACCCCATGCACTCCACATGGGGTGTCAGCGGGAACAGGTCCAGGACCGTCAGCCGCTGTAGCTTCCACCTGGGCGCCAGGCGCTGGATGTCCCGGCAGAAGGCGGCACCGTCGCAGCCCAGGAGCAGCAGGCGTCCGGCGCCGCTGGACTGGAGCCGGGTGCAGATGCCCGGGCTCAGGCCCGCCCGGGGGGGGTCGAGGATGAGGAGGTCCTCGGGCTGCCCCAGGTGCTCGGGCAGCCAGGTGTCCACATCCTCGGCCTTGCAGGTGGCGGAGAGGCCTGCGGCCTCGAGGTTGCGGGTGGCCCAGGCCACGGCGGGGGCGTCGGATTCCACCAGCACGCGGTGGCGGAACCGGTCCCCCAGCAGGAGGGAAAAGAGGCCCACCCCGCCATAGAGGTCGAAGAGCTGGTCCCCCCGCAGGTCCCAGGCCTCCATCTGGGTCCGGAAGGCCTCCATGGCCCAGGGGGCGGCCACCTGGAAGAAGCCCCCCGGCCGGTGGCGCAGGGTATGGGGGCCGTGGACATGGGCGAGTCCGAGGTCGGGGTCCGCCTCCCCCCAGTCGCCCTCCCTGAGCTGCCAGCAGCTCTGGCGTTCGTTGATGGCCCACACCTCCCCTGCCGGGGTCCCCGTGGCCAGCTCCCACCGTTGGGGGCGCTGGGGCAGGGTGCGTCGGGCGAGGGCATCTGCCAGCAGGGGCAGGGCCCGGCTCAGGGGATCCGCGGCGGCGGGACAGGCGTGGACGGACACCACCTGGTGGCTCCTGCGCGCATGGAAGCCCAGGCGCTGGCCATCCCAGTGGACCTGGATCCGGTGGCGTCGGGCCTCTTCCGGGGCCGGCACATAGGTCCATGCCGGAGCTGAAGGGAGCGAGCGGTGGAGCAGGTCTTCCACCATGGCGCGCTTGAGCTCCGCCAGGTGCGTCCCGGCGCCCCAGAGGTCACAGCCCCCGCAACGCTCCGCCACGGGGCACCCGGGGTCGGCACGCCCAGGATCCCGGCTGTGCCAGCTGAGCACCGTGCCCTCGCCGTGGCGGGACTTCCACTGGACCTCCGCCTCCACCTCCTCCCCCGGGAAGAGGGCCAGGGGCGCCCGGAGCAGGACCAGCCGTCCATCGCCATCCCGGGCCAGGCCCAGGCCGCCCCAGGCGAGACGCTCCACCCGGAGCCTCAAATTCACCCCCGGGGGGGTGGGAGTCCGATATTCTGTCCGACGTTTGATTGGCTTCCCCATGGCCCTGTCCTTCACTGTCGCCCTCCCACTGAGTCACCGTAGCAGCCTCGAAGGCCGCTTGGCCCCGGATGTCAGGCCTGTGCTCACCTGGAGGGACGAAGCCCCGGCGGATGTGGTCATTGCCCTGCCCGGAGAGTGGCGGCTGGCCTCTTGCGCCGTCTGGCCCGGGGAGGAGGGTGCCCTGGCCCTCATCGAGGCGGGCTACCACCGGGCCGCGGACAAGCGGAACATGGAGCGGCTTCACGAGGTGGGGCGGGCGCTGGCGTCGGAACAGAACCTGGACCGCCTGCTGGACCTTATCCT